>NZ_JABAIL010000002.1:197448-499697 GCF_012641475.1 Flammeovirga agarivorans
GTAAGGCAGGTGCTCTAAACCAACTGAGCTAACACCCCATTTACACCTTCTGTGTAATATGGTGGGACGTATTGGATTCGAACCAATGACCCCCTGCTTGTAAGGCAGGTGCTCTAAACCAACTGAGCTAACATCCCATTAATTATATTTCCTAGACACCGTTTGTGTCATTGCGAGTGCAAAGGTAAGAGGAGATATTTTAATGACAAACATTCTAATGTAAAAAAAATCAAATAAAATACCTCCTCCTTGAAATTCAACCGGATAGAAAATGAAATTTTTATCAAATTTTCATCGCCGGATGCTGTTTCATCTATTTTGACAAACGTTTGATTACTTTTTCTGCAATCGTATCACCAATCGACATACTAGATGTTGCCGCTGGAGATGGTGCATTAAGTACATTAATCATACGTCCTTCTTCAACAAATAAGAAGTCGTCAATTAGGCCACCATTCTTATCACATGCTTGTGCACGAACACCAGAACCTCCTGGTTTAAGATCCGACTCTTTCAAGTCTGGTAATAACCTTTGTAATGCTTTTGTGAAAGCTTTCTTAGAATATGAACGGTACACTTCTCCTAAACCTGTTGGCCAGTATTTAGAAGCTACCTTTAGGAACCCTTTCCAAGTCAGAGACTCGAATAACTCTCCTACATTGATATCAGATTTAGTATAACCTTCTCTTTGGTAAGCCAACACAGCATTTGGCCCTGCCTCAACTCCACCATGAATCATTCTTGTAAAATGAACTCCCAAGAAAGGGAAAGCAGGATCTGGCACAGGATAAATCAAGTTTTTCACCAAGTGATGTTTATTTGGCTTTATCTCATAATATTCCCCTCTAAATGGAATAATACGGACATCCAATTGCTTTAAAGCTAATTGAGCCACTCTATCACTATAGAGACCAGCACAGTTCACAATCAAGTTCGATCTATAAGTAGTTTTATTAGTGATCACTTCTACACCAATACTTCCTAACCTAACATCTTCTACTTTATTATTGAACTTTACTTCACCACCAAGTCTATCTTCAAAGATCTCTTGATATTTCTTCGTTACTTCTGTGTAATCGATAATACCTGTCTGAGGAACATAAAGGCCTGCAATACCTGCACAATACGGCTCATACTCTTTAATTTCTGAAGCTGTTAATTTGCGAAGGTTTTTCAATCCATTGGCAACACCTCTTTCGTAAAGAGTATTTAAGTTGTCTAACTCTTTTTCATCAGTAGCAACAACAACTTTACCACATAGATCATATTTCACACCTTCTTCATCACAGAACTTAATCAGTTGGTTATAACCGTCAATACAATTTAATGCTTTATGACTTCCAGGCTTGTAGTATAAACCAGAGTGAATTACTCCACTGTTATGTCCTGTTTGGTGCTTGGCTACATCATTTTCTTTTTCCAGGACAAGAACTTTCAAGTCTGGCTTCTGCTGTTTGATTTTCATTGCGGATGCCATCCCAACGATACCTGCACCGACAATGATTACATCATACACCATTCTCTTGTATGTTATTTAGTTTGTAAATAAACAATGAGTTGCAACTTTGTCACAACTCATTGTCCTAATATTATTGTACAGTAGTTATACTGTTGTTTCCTTTTTGAATAGCTCTACGAATTCATCCACTGGCATAGTACCAATATCTCCTTCGCCTTTCTTTCTTACAGAGACTGCATTACCGTCCATTTCTTTTTCACCTACAATTAACATGTATGGTGTTTTTTGAACCTCAGCATCACGGATTTTACGACCGATTTTCTCTGCTCTAGCATCTACAGTTCCTGTAAACCCTGCTTCTTCCAATTTACTCATCACACCGTAAGCGTAATCGTTATACTTGTCCGATACTGGTAGAACAGTAAACTGCTCAGGCGCTAACCATAATGGGAAGTTACCTCCTGTATGCTCAATTAAAATGGCAATAAAACGTTCCATTGAACCAAATGGTGCTCTGTGGATCATTACCGGTTGTTTCATTGAGTTATCAGAATCTTTATACTCTAACTTGAAACGTTGAGGCAATTGGTAATCCACTTGAATAGTACCTAACTGCCAAGATCTACCTAAAGCATCACGCACCATAAAGTCTAATTTAGGACCATAGAAAGCTGCTTCACCGTATTCAACTACAGTATTAAGACCTTTTTCATTCGCTACCTCTTCGATATCTTTTTCTGCTCTATCCCAATCTGCCTCATTACCGATATATTTTGATCTATCTTCTTTGTCACGTAATGAGATTTGAGCAGTGTAATCATCAAATCCTAAAGATCCAAAAATATAAAGAACAAGATCGATTACTTTACTGAACTCTTCTTTTACCTGATCTGGGCGACAGAAAATATGTGCATCATCTTGAGTAAAGCCACGCACCCTTGTCAATCCGTGTAATTCACCTGATTGCTCATATCTATATACTGTACCAAATTCTGCAAATCTTACAGGTAGATCTCTATACGAACGAGGTCTAGCTTTGTAGATTTCACAGTGATGAGGACAGTTCATTGGCTTCAATAAATACTCTTCACCTTCATGTGGAGTATGGATTGGTTGGAATGAATCCTCTCCATATTTTGCATAGTGACCAGAAGTAACATAAAGGTCCTTTGCTCCAATATGTGGAGTAACTACTTGTTGATAACCTGCCTTCTTTTGTGCTTTTCTTAAGAAACCTTCTAATCTCTCTCTTAATGTTGTTCCTTTAGGCAACCATAATGGCAAACCTTGGCCTACACTTTGAGAGAAAGTGAATAAGTCTAATTCTTGACCTACTTTTCTATGATCTCTTTTCTTTGCTTCCTCTAATCTCTCTAAGTATTCTGTTAATTCCTTTGCTTTAGGGAATGTAATACCGTAGATACGAGTCAACATTTTATTTTTCTCGTCACCTCTCCAGTAAGCACCTGCTACAGACATTAATTTGATTGCTTTAATAAAGCCTGTATGAGGAATGTGAGGTCCACGGCATAAATCTGTGAATTCACCCTGCTTGTAGAAAGTGATCTGACCATCCTCTAAACCTTCTAAAAGGTCTAATTTATAAGGATCTTCTTTTTCTTCGAAGTATTTGACAGCATCAGCTTTAGAAATATCCTCGCGTGCGTAGATATTTTTTTGCTTCGCTAGTTCCTTCATCTTCTTCTCTACATTTCCTAATTCTTCTGAAGAGAATTCATGATCGCCGAAGTCTACGTCATAGTAGAATCCATTTTCGATAGAAGGACCAATACCCAATTTCACACCAGGGTATAAAGCTTCTAATGCTTCGGCCATTAAGTGAGCTGAAGAGTGCCAGAAAGTTGACTTTCCGTCCGTGTCATTCCACGTTAATAATTTTACATTTGAGTCTGCGGTCAATGGTCTGGTAGCATCCCAAACTTCACCATTTACTTCTGCTGCTAGTACGTTTCTAGCCAATCCTTCACTGATGCTTTTTGCTACATCTAATGAAGACGCTCCGCTTTCGAACTCTCTTACCGAATTATCCGGTAATGTAATTTTAATCATTGTGGTATATAAATTTAAATTATAATCCCCCCATTTGTGCCCCTACAACTGACCACAAGTTTTGCTGTGAGAATTTCGGGGTGCAAGCTACAATTTTTACTTGTCTTTTACACACAATTACAGATAGAATAAATATAAAGGAGTTTAAATTATTGAATTTTTAATACTAAGTATTTATTGAAAAATCCAATTTTTATAATTCGTTTATCAACAAAAAACTGTTCATTTATTTTGTAGCTCTGAGCCTTAACATTTATTGAAAAAAAATCAGAGAATCGGAAAAATTATAGTTTTAGTCACAAGTTTTAATAAATTCGCAAGATATTAAACTATAAACAGGAAGTTTGAAATGATTTTTCTAACGACAAATGTTCAATTTTGACGATTTAAGTCTAAACGATTTTTTCATTGATATATCACTAATTTTTTGTGTAGTCGTGAATGGTAATTACTGATCATTTATAAACTAAAAAATGAATTTCAAGCATGTCTCATAAACACTTTACAATTTCATAATCTATCGAAATGCAACAATTAAACGAGATATTAAGTCTTATCGACAGCTATATCGGGGGTTCTGATTGGTTTGTTGCTTTATTATTGCTAACAGGCTTATTTTTCACAGTTTACTTAAAGTTTCCTCAAATACGATTCTTTAAACACGCCATTGATGTAGTCAAAGGAAAATTCGACGAACAAGACGACGAAGGAGACACATCACACTTTCAAGCATTGGCAACTGCTCTTTCTGGTACTGTAGGAACTGGTAACATTGCCGGTGTTGCATTAGCGATTCACTTAGGTGGCCCTGCCGCTTTATTCTGGATGATTGTTACTGCTTTCTTTGGTATGACAACAAAATTTGTTGAGGTATCATTATCTCACAAATACAGAGAAAAAACCGCAGATGGCACTATGGCTGGTGGCCCAATGTATTTCATGAAGAATAAATTAAACATGAAATGGATGGCTGTTTTATTTGCGATTGCCACAGTACTCTCTTCTTTTGGTACAGGTAACTTACCTCAAGTAAACAGTATCGCCTCTTCTATCAATGCTACATTCGGGTTAGAAAACTATATCACAGGTGCTGTCTTATCTGTTTTACTTGCCTTTGTAATCTTAGGAGGTATTAGCAGAATTGCTTCTGTAACTGAAAAACTGGTACCAATTATGGCCTTAATCTATTTTATAGGTTGTGTTGCTGTAATTTTCTACAACTTCGAAAATATTCCAAATTCGATTCAAAGAATTGCTTCAGATATATTTAGTGGGACATCAGCAACTGGTGGTTTCCTTGGTGCTTCTCTAGCATATGCATTTAATAGAGGTGTAAACAGAGGTTTATTCTCCAATGAGGCTGGACAAGGTTCTGCACCTATTGCCCATGCATCCGCAAAAACAAAAGAGCCTATTTCTGAAGGTATGGTAGCGATATTAGAACCATTTATTGATACTATCGTAATTTGTTCATTAACTGGTTTAGCATTACTTTCTTCCAATGTTTGGAGAGAAAAAATAGAGAACAAATTCCAAAGAACAGATTTAGAAGTTTTGAGTATCAGATACGACGATACTAAAGCCAACCCTAATAATGACAGAGAATTGTTAGCTGCTCATATTAGTGGTGATAAAGAACTTCCTACATACACTGGTTCTTTAAATGTAATTAATGGAAAAATTACAAATACTGTTTCTCTTCTTCATGCAAGATCTTTAGCTGAAGATGTTAAAGTAAGCATCGACGGTGAAGCATATACAGGTACACTGAATGTGGTAAAAGGTAAAGTAGAATGGAAAAAGAAAATGGCTATTCGAGGAAAATCGTTAGTACATAGTGCTCCACTTACAAGTATTGCCTTTACTAGAAGTTACTTTGGAGAATGGGGTAAGTACATAGTATCCATCGGTCTATTACTCTTTGCTTTCTCTACTGCAATATCTTGGTCTTACTATGGTGACAGAGCGATGACATTCCTACTAGGTGCCAAGTCTGTTATTTATTACCGAGCAGTTTACGTATTTGCATTCTTTGTCGGTTCTTTCGCAGATACAACTATTATCTGGACTCTATCAGGTATTACAATTGCCTTGATGACGATTCCAAACCTTATTGGTATTCTAATTCTTCGCAAAGACATGAAAGAAAGCCTTGAGGTTTACAGATCTCATATGAAAGATAAATTCGGTATTAAGATCTAAAAAGTCTTCTACCTTTAAAAACACAAAACGCCCAACTTCTTTAAATCGAAGGTGGGCGTTTTACTTTATGTAGTAACATAAAGCACGTAAACTTTTACATTTACGATTTCAACCAGCTATGAAGTCCAAAGGAGTAAGACAATATCTTACCTTTTGGTACTATCAAATATATAAACATTCTTCTATTAACAAACAATGTTGAACAAAATCTAACACTTAACAAACGTTAATTTTAAGATATTTGAAATAAATTATTAAAAGAGTACAAAAAAATAGCCTTTCAAGATAGATTCTCAAAAGGCTATTTCATCTAGCGTAATGTAATTACAGTAACACCTGCTCCTCCTCGATCTGGGTGATCATCAGAAATATTCTTAATTCCTCTGAATGATTTTAAATGGTTCCTCACTACTTCTCTAAGAGCTCCCGTCCCTTTTCCATGAACGATCCTTACTTCAGTTTCTCCAAGCATAATGGCAGAATCCATAAAATCATCAAGATCATACATCACTTCTTCTGCTCTTTTACCTCTTAAATCTAATTGAGTATTAAAATCAATTCTTTTCTGAGTAAGGTTAGATGAAGCACTGTTTGATGAATGCTTTTCTCGCACTTCTTTTCTAAATGCTTTTTTACTGATTCTCTCCAATCTATTAAGCTTCACTTTAGTTCGTAATTCTCCAACTAAAATTTCAGCTTCTCGTGATGATAAAGCTGCTACTTCACCAATTGTAGATTGACCTTTTACTCTAACTGCGTCTCCGATTACAATTGTACCCCCAATTACCTCATAAACTTCCTCTTCTGGTTTTTGATTCTTTTTACTTGGTTGATTCGAGTTTCTAAAGTTTTCTATATTCTGACGTAGTTGCTTTGTTTTTTCTTTATCTGCTTTCGCTTCTTTGATCTCCTTAATTGTTAACTCGATCTTCTTATTTGCAGTATCCAATACTTTTTGAGCTTCTTCTCGGGCCTTATTCATAATTTTAGCCTTCTTATTATTTAGCTCAATAGATTGTTTATCATACTTCTCAACAGAAGATTTAAGTTTTTGCTCTAATCGCTTAATTTCTTGATTTTTTTGGTGAAGTTCTTTCTTCTCCGTTTCAAGGTTTCTAAGCAATTCCTCCATATTGATTTTCTTACGGCCAGCTTTATTTCTCGCCACATTCAATACTTTCTTAGGGAGCCCAATTTTTTGTGCAATTTCTAATGCAAATGATGAACCCGGTTGTCCTTGTTCTAACTTATACAAAGGCTTTAGGTTGTCAACATCATAACGCATTGCTCCATTTTGAAGACCAACTTGTTTTTCAGCAAAAAACTTTAAGTTAGCATAGTGAGTAGTAATCACTCCCCACATTTTCTTATGGTTCATCTCATCCAAAATAGACTCTGCAATTACACCACCTAGTTCTGGCTCTGTACCTGACCCAAATTCATCAATTAGGATCAATGATGTTTCACTACCTTTTGTAAGCATCGCTTTCATGTTCGTCAAATGCGATGAATATGTAGAAAGATCATTTTCTAAAGATTGGTCATCACCATAGTCCATCATGATATCAGTAAATACCCCCATTTTGGAACCTTCCATCATAGGGACTAGCATACCACATTGGAACATGTATTGAACTAAGGCTACGGTCTGCATTGCAATTGATTTACCACCAGCATTTGGTCCCGAAATCAATAATAAACGTCCTCTTTCTTCATCTAATTCGATCTTCTGACGCACCACCTCATCTTTCCTTCCTTGTTCAGTAAACGAATATAGTAGGATGGGATGAGCCACATGATACCATGCAATAAGAGGTTCATTAACTATTTCTGGTTTTATTGATTCTTGCTGAATAGCAAATTTTGCTTTAGCATTTATAAAATCAATGATACCCAAATAGTTGTTTCCTTTTTTAAGACCCGGAACCTCAGGGCGGATCTTGTTTGTAATCTCCGTTAAGATACGAATCACCTCTTGGCGCTCTCTTAATTCTAGATCTTTAATACTATTGTTTAGATCTAACAACTCTTGAGGCTCAATATAGACGGTCTGACCTGTTGAAGAAGCATCATGAACGAAACCAGTAACATGACGTTTGTGTTCTGCAGGTACAGGAACAACAATTCTTCCTTCTCTTAAGGTTGGTTTTGCATCGTCTTTAGCATATCCACTTTTTTTCATGGACTGAAGAACAGATGCTGTTTTTGATCGCAAACTGTTCAACTGTTTGTTTAACTGCTGACGAATACTCACCAATTCAGGAGAAGCATTATCTCTAATTTTACCTTTATCATCCAAGATCATATCTATTTGTGATAAGATCATTGGGTTGAATTCTATATTTTCACTGATTTTAACCAGTTCGGGGTATAAGGTTGGATCACAAGCGTTGAAGAACTGCAAACACTCCTTTAAAGTGGATAATGCTGTTTTTAAATCAAATAATTCTTCTTCTAAAAGAAACGCATTGATGATCTCTGATTTATCTAAAAAGTTAGATACATCAATAAATCCTGAATGAGGAAAAGACTCCCCAGATGCATATATTCTTACACACTCATCTACCTGAGCAGCTCTTTGTCTAATAAATCTTTCATCAGAAGTAAAACGCATTTTATCTACGTAACTACGTCCTACTTCTCCATTACATTTATCCTTTAAAATTTCTCTTAGCTTATCAAAACCAAGTTTTTCTTCTAAATTCTTCGGATATAACATTCTTTTTGTTTGGTATTATATGTAGTAGTTCTAAGTAACTACTATCTAAGATTTTCTTTCATGTCTTTAATCTCCTGTTCTAATTTTGCATACCATTCAGCTCCATATTTGTAAATAAATGGTTCTTTCAGGAATTTATAAACAGGCACTTTTAATTCCTTACCTAATACACAAGCATCAGAGCAAATCTCCCAACGATCGTAATTTACAGCATCGTATGCTTCGTATTTTGTAATTCTTGCTGGATATAGATAACAAGAAATTGGTTTTCTATAATCTATTTTACCATCTAAATATGCTCTTTCGATGGCACAATGCAAATGTTTCTTTTCATCATAGATCGCATAAGCACACTCTCTATTTCCAATTGTAGGTGTAGAGAAGTCTCCTTCGAAATCCTTGATATATTTACCTTGTTTTTCAACTTCAGCAATACCTTCTTCAGACATATAAGGTTTTACAGCCTCATATACACCTTCAATTTTTTCTAGTTCGTCTTCGTTTAGAGGAGCACCAAGATCTCCTTCAACGCAACAAGCTCCTTTACATTTATCTAAATTACAAACGAATTCGTTTGCCATCATGTCATCACTAAGAACAACTTTATCAACTACAATCACGGTGTTTAACAGATTATTTACGACTTTTCACAAAGGTACAAAAAACGGAATTAATGCCTTAAGTAGAAGATGATAACTCGTTAACTTTTGAAAAGCATAAAAAAAACACCTTAAAATTAAATTCTAAGGTGCTTTTCTTGAAAAATAAAGGACAACTATTTGATCATACCTGCCGCTACAGTTTCGTTAGAATCCTTATCAATAAGAATTAAACTTCCTGTATTTCTATTTTTCTTGTATTCATCAAAGAAGATTGGATCTACTGTTTTGATCTTCACAACTCCAATTTCATTCATTTTTAATGTCTCTTTTTCATCAATATGCTCCATTGTATTGATGTCCAACTTCTCAACAATTTCACTAACTACAGCTGTAGTTTCTTTTGTTGTCTGCTTAAGAAGGAATGCGTCACCAACATTTAAAGCATTTTGATTCATCCAGCATACAGTAGCACTGAATTCATTGGCATTTGATGGAGTGTTTCCCACTTTCACCAACATATCACCTCTTTCCAACTTCAAATCAGCCTCTAATGTAAGAGCAACTGACATTGGAGGGAATGCTTCTTCCAACTGACCTGTCATCGTCTCAATAGATTTGATGGTTGATTCTTCGCCAGTAAGCAATGATTTCACAGCATCACCAACTTTGAAGATACCACCGTCAATTCTACCACCGAAACCTTTAAATCCAGCTTTTTCACCTTCTTCTACTTCAATTACTCTTTGAACAGGGAAACGAGGGTTATCCAAATCATAATCCAAATCGATTTCAACATTTTCCAGGTTGGTCAATAAAGAACCACCCTTGTACCATGGTGTACGCTCTGAATCATCCACTACGTTATCTCCTTTCAATGCTGAGATAGGAATAAAACGAATATCGTCGATACCAATTTTACTTGAGAATGCTTTGAAGTCTTCTACAATTTTGTTGAACTGCTCCTCTGAATAGTCTACCAAGTCCATCTTATTTACCGCTACAACGATATGCTTAATTTTAAGCAATGATGCGATAAAAGTATGACGTTTAGTTTGCTCTACTACGCCGTTTCTTGCATCTACAAGAATAATGGCCAAGTTCGCTGTTGAAGCTCCAGTTACCATATTACGAGTATACTGAATATGACCTGGAGTATCCGCAATAATAAACTTACGCTTTGGAGTGGCAAAATAACGGTAGGCTACGTCAATAGTAATACCTTGCTCTCTTTCGGCTTTTAAGCCATCTGTTAATAATGCAAGGTTAACATTTTCGTCACCTCTTGATTTTGAAGACTTCTCAATTGCTTCCAACTGATCTTCAAAGATCTGTTTTGTGTCGTACATTAGACGACCAATCAATGTACTTTTTCCGTCATCAACACTACCTGCAGTAGTGAAACGGAGCAAGTCCATATTCATATATGCCTGATCTACAGCTGCTGTAGAATCTTCTCTTTTTATGCTCGGATTGTTTAATACTTCGCTCATGCTTTTGTTGTTAGTTAGATTAGAAATACCCTTGAAGTTTACGTTCTTCCATTGCCGCTTCTGATCGTTTATCATCCGATCTGTTACCTCTTTCAGTCACTTTAGAAGAAGCTACTTCCTGAATAATACCTGTCAAATCATCTGCATCAGAAGATACAGCACCTGTACAAGTCATGTCTCCAAGTGTACGGTATCTAATTAATCTTTCTTCGTATTTCTCTCCTTCCAACAGTGTATTCCATGGAGACTCTGCCAATAGGATTCCATTACGTTCAACAATATTTCTCTTATGAGCAAAGTAGATAGAAGGCAATGCAATTTTCTCTAATGCAATGTATTGCCATACATCCATTTCCGTCCAGTTTGAAATTGGGAAAATACGGAAATGCTCTTCCTCATTGTAGTGTCCATTATAAAGACTCCACAATTCAGGTCTTTGATTTTTTGGATTCCACTGACCGAATTCATCACGGTGAGAGAAGAAACGCTCTTTCGCTCTTGCTTTTTCCTCATCACGACGTCCTCCACCAAAGGCAGCATCTACTTTATACTCTTCTAATGTTTCCAATAAAGTAATTGCCTGAAGACCGTTTCTACTTGGGTTTACCCCTCTTTCTTCTACTGCAGTACCTTTATCGATAGAGCCCTGCACTGAACCTACGATCAAATCAAGGTCAAATTCTTTAACCATCCAGTCTCTATACTCAATAGCTTCTGGGAAGTTATGTCCTGTATCGATATGGATTAAAGGGAAGGGAACTTTACCTGGCCAGAAAGCTTTTCTTGCTAAATGTACCATGACAATAGAGTCCTTTCCACCAGAGAATAAGATAGCTGGTCTTTCAAATTGAGCCGCTACTTCTCTAAAAATATAGATAGCTTCGGATTCAAGCTGTTTCAGGTGTGTCAGTGTATGAGACATAAAAAATTATTTGTTTTCTGTTAATTTAATTATTGGTAGAACAGCTTCAAGAAGTTGCTTTAAGCTTTCTTCCAAACTCTGTTCAGCAGTTGGGATTCTTACGAAAGGATTTGCAGGTGTCTCAAAAGGAGAATCTAATCCTGTAAAGTTTTTAATTTCGCCAGCCAATGCTTTTTTATAAAGTCCTTTTACATCACGTTCTGCACACACTTCAAAAGGAGCATCAATAAATACTTGTTTAAAATCTTCTTCGCCAATGATTTCTTTGGCTGCATCTCTAATTTCCTCTGTTGGGCTAATTAAAGAACAGATAGTGATGATTCCTGCAGAAGCAAAAAGTTTTGACACTTCTGCTGATCTTCTCACATTTTCTTTTCGGTCTTCTTCTGAAAAACCAAGGTTGCTATTCACTCCTGTTCTAAGGTTATCACCATCCAATAGCATTGTAAAATAACCAAGGTCGTGTAAAGCAAACTCCAATGCTCTTGCTAAGGTACTTTTTCCTGAACCTGATAAACCAGTCATCCAAAGTACTACTCCGTTCTGTTTTAATAATCCTTCTTTTTTCTCTCTTGATAGAATAGAATTAAAAATAGGATGAATATTCGTAGCTTCGCTCATAACTTTTATTGATTAGAGTAATTGTGTATAATTTACATAAATTCCATTACCCTATATATTTAGTAGGCAAATATATAGTAACGGTCATCTATTACAAAGATTTTCAAAAAAAATTAAGAAAACCATGATCAAAATGATAAATAAACACTTCAATTATTAATAGTATTTAAAATAATTAACAATAAGAGTATAAATATTCAAATGGGTCACTACACATCTTTATTAAAGCATTTAGACGATCATTCCATTGACTATAAGGTTGAAGAAAATATAAAAGTTTCTCCATACCCTTACATTCATGTTAATCATCAAAAAATTATCATACACCTCTTATTCATTTCAGAAAAAAACAGTCAATGGCATAATGATGCAGAGAGCTTGATAAAGTTTAAAGATAATTTCCCTAACTATCAGGTGATTCAATTGTGGTCTGACGTTTATTTCCATAATACAGCAGCTTGTCTTTCGAGGATAAATGGGGCATTAGGAATATCAAAAACTATTTATGGACGATCAATTACTGTTGAAAAAATTGACAAGCCTACCTTAGATTCATTTTTAAAAGAGAACCACACCAACGATCCTACAAATGCTAAGATTAAGTATGGCTTATTTCTTAAAGATCAACTCGTAGGTGTCGCCTCATTTAGTGGCAAAAGGAAAATGACCAAAACAAATATTGGCCATGAATCCTATGAGTTAATTCGGTATTGCAATAAAAATGGATTTACAATAATGGGAGGTATAAGTAAAGTCTTGAAGCAGTTTATTATTGACTACTCACCAGATGATATCATGACCTATACTGACAATGATTGGTCTGATGGTAAGAGTTTTGCGCAACTAGGCTTTCAATTAATGCAAAATATCAAGTCAATTCCATTTATTTGGAATGCAGAGCAGAATACTAGGCAATTTGTTAGTTACAATCACAATATCAACAACTTAAACGACAATGAGTTGTTAATTTATAATTCAGGAAGCAATAAATATGTTATCAACTTTAATTCGATTAACGATTAAAATTCATAAGTAATTAAATAAGTTAGTATATTCATATATTATTTTATTTAAGGTATACTATCTGTTTGAAATACACTAGTTGAATAAACCAATCACAGAAGCACTTATTCGTGATGAAAATATATATTACTTTATCTATTTTTCTTCTTGTCATCTTTAGCTCCCCTTCTTTCTCTCAGCAAGCTAAAATCGATAGTTTAAAAGAAGAAATAGAAAAACAAAAAGGAAATAAATTATATAAAACTTATATAAATCTCGTTTGGGAATCTCGAGATTTGTATCCTGATACTGCTGTAGTATATGGTGAATTATTACTAAAAATTACTGAAGACAATCCTAAGTTTAGAGAAAGAGCTAAAGTTTTGAACCTTATTGGTGTCGCAATTAGAAATAAAGGCGATTACGGTACTGCTTTTGACTACTTTAAACAAGCAATGCTACAAGCAGACATCAACAATGATTTACAACAAAAAGGTTATTCTTACATCAATATTGGTACTCTTTTTCAATTTGAGGGAGATCATTTTGAAGCGCTGAAAAATTTAAATGAAGCATCAAAAATTGCTGATCAATTACAAGACAATGAAATGATTGGCTATTGTAATGAGATGATCGGAAAAATTCAGCTTTCAAGAGGAAAATATGATCTAGCACTTATGCATTTCCAAAAAATGCTTGAAAACAGGTTACTCGATAATAATCTTCAAAAGATTGCTGGAGCACACCTGAATATTGGTGAAGCTTATTTGGCTGCAGGTGATCCTTATTTAGCGAGGCAAGAATTCCTTAAAGTCTTCGACCTAGCACAGAAAACTGATTATCAAAGCTTAAAACATACAGTCGAGGCGTTAATTGGTGAAACTTATTACAATAGTTCACAGGATAGCCTAGGAATTGTTTTAAAATATTATGGTGATGCCTATAAAGGGTTTATTGATTTACAACAACCTTTGAGACAAGCTAGAGTACTGGGTAAAATTGCAAAAGTATATCTAGACCAAAACCGTATTTCAAAATCAATTGAAGCGGCAAATAAAGGTCTTGAAATAGCAGAACAACTACCCGCTTTACAGGAGGCCCTTATCCTTACAGATATTTTAGCAAAAGCTTATAAAAAAAGAGGTGATGTTCAAAACGAGGCTATTGTTCTAAGGAAATACATCTACTATGTCCATTTATATCAAGATGAAGAGAAATTGCAGAGAGCTCAGATGCTTGAAAATACAATGGCAATAGCAGAGAAAGAAGAAGAAATTAATAAACTAAGCAAACAAAACGACCTTTCTCAGGAGAAGATTGATAACAGAGAATATGCATTGATCTTTTTATCCGTAGTCTTTTTACTGCTAGGCATTATCTTGTTCTTATTGAATCAAAAAACGAAAAGGTTTAAAGAGTTTAGTGAGACATTAAAAAGTAAGACAAAAGAAATCCAAGACCAGAAGTTCATCATTGGTGAAAAGGTAGTGGAGGTTCTAGAACTTAACGAAAAGCTCACTGAAAAAAATAAAGAACTTGAGGATAATCTAATCCAAACCAAGAAAATACATGAGCAATTAGTTCGCTCTGAAAAGCTCGCTATTGTTGGTCAGATGATGGCCGTGGTAGCTCATGAGATCAATAATCCCATCAATTTTATTATCAATAATATCATTCCTATCACAGAAAACATGATGGAGGTTAAAACCTTAGTGAAGGAACAAGAATTTGAAAATAAAGAAGAATTATTGGAAGATGTTGAGGAGTCTATTTTGCTTTTACAAGGTATTGATGATGGAGTCAATCGTATCAGAGAAATATCTCAGGACTTAAAGAATGCCGTAAAATCCAACCATGGTGTACCTCAAGAATTTAACGTAAATGATAGTATCAATACAACACTCAACCTATTAACAAAAAAATATAAGTACGACGATATAGATGTAACGTTAGAACTCGATGAAAAACTTCCTAATATTATTTGTTTAGGAGGAAAAATATCTCAAGTATTTATCAATATCATCGATAATGCATTCCAAGCACTTAAAGAACAAAATCTTGAAAATAAGTTTATCAAGATCTCTACTAAGAAGTTAAAAGACAACAAAGTAGGAATTAGTGTTTCTGATAATGGAGGAGGTATTAAAGACGTGGACCATTTATTTGAAGCGTTTTATACCACAAAGAAAGAAGGCTTGGGTTTAGGCTTAGTTATTAGTAAGGATATTATTGTTAGTCATAAAGGACTAATCAATGCATTTAATAATAAAGAAGGAGGAGCTACATTTACAATACAACTCCCCCTTTCTTCTGATTAATATCTAAGTATTTCTAGTATCCTAATTTCAACTCAATTAGTTGGATTATAATATGGATCACTTTTATATGTATTTCTTGAATCCTATCGGCATAACCAAAGTGAGGAACTCTGATTTCGATATCAGCTAGACCTGCCATTTTACCACCATCTTTGCCTGTTAAAGCGATAACCTTAATTCCTTTATCTTTAGCCACTTCAATAGCGTTAATGATATTCTGAGAATTACCGCTTGTACTTAATGCAAACAGGACATCTCCTTTCCTTCCTACTCCTTGTAAGTAGCGCGAAAAGATATATTCGAAGCCATAATCATTACTTACACAAGAAATATGACTAGGATCAGATATAGCAATAGCACCAATTGATGGCCTGTCATTTCTATACCTACCCGTTAATTCTTCAGCAAAATGCATGGCATCACAATGTGAACCACCATTACCACATGACATCACTTTCCCTTCATTTTTAAATGAATCTACCAATAAGTCTGCAGCAGCCTCAATAGACTTGATTGTACTCTCATCAGATAGAAATTTTTCTAATGTTTGCTGAGCCTCTAACAATTCACCTATAATTAGGGAGTTAAAATCCGTCATTCTAATTTTTAATTAAATTACTTGATTAATTATTTTACAAAAATGCCTTTACTGATACAAAAAACTAAAATTTCTTTCTAAATTTATAATTATTAACCAAACATTCTTATTCAAATTTAAAAACTCAAAATGGAAAATACTTCCCAGTTGCAAGAGTATGTCATTAACTTCCTTTCTACTTACGGAGTTAAAGCCGGACAAGGTCTCTTATTTCTTATCATCGGATTCTACATCGCTAATAAAGTAGCCCATTTAGTCAACGAGCAAATCAAAAAAACATCAAGAGACAACCATGCCTTGATCGATTTTGTTACTGCACTAACAAAAATAGGCCTAAAAGTAATCATCATAGTTGGTGCCATTGGAATGGCTGGTGTTGAAACAACATCGTTTATTGCTATGCTTGGTTCAGCTGGTTTAGCAATTGGTTTAGCACTTCAAGGTTCATTAGCCAATGTAGCAGGTGGTGCTTTATTACTTACCCTTCGTCCAATTAAGAATGGTGAATTTATTGAAGCGCAAGGATATATCGGTACGGTAGACGAAATCGGTTTATTTGCAACAACTATCATTACACCACATAGACGTCACGTTTTTATTCCTAACGGTGCATTAGCAGGTGGTGTCATTAAAAACTTTACAAGAGAAGGTTTTGTAAGATGTGATGTGCCTATTGGCATTTCTTACGACTCGGATATAAAAAAGGCAAGAGAGGTTCTTTTGGGCACTATTAAAGATGACAAAAGAGTACTTCAAAATCCAGAAAAGCCTGTTGTTTGGGTAACAAACTTGGGTGATAGTTCAGTAGACCTACAATTAAGGGTACATCTTAAAGTAGAAGATTATTGGGAGTTTTTATTTGAAACATTAGAAGCATGTAAAATTGCTTTAGATAATAACGGTATTGAAATTCCATTCCCTCAAAGAGTGGTTCATATGAAACAAGATGAAGCTCCTGAATAAGCTTCTTTAGTTCTAGCCATAAAAAGGTCAGTCTTACTACAAAGACTGACTTTTTTTTTGTGAAAAATGAAATTAAATCCTTTGAAACTGCAGTACTGAAAATGGATTAACAAAAAAAACTCTAGTTAATTTAGATTTAATCCAATTAAGCTATTATATTGCAATCAATATAGAATCAGTCTAAATAAACAAACGGTCATGAATTTTCAAGATCCACTTTTTGTATCGACAACTAGCAGCAAACTTCTAGAGATGTTAGCATTACCTTCTGAAGAGTTTACAGAAGAGGTTACTTGCAAGAAAAAGAATTGCTGTAAAAAATATAAACGCAAAGGAAAACATTGTAAAAAATGTCCTAAAATTTAGTCTCCTTATATATTTCATTCTTGATAAAAGCATTTGATTTAGTAAACTTTGATTAACTTTGCGATAACTTTTGTAATCGTAGAAGAGAAAAAATAAAGATGCTTACACAAGAGCTTAAAGATAGAGCAGATCAATTAGGTTTCATTGACGTTATGGAAAATGAGCCTATCGATCTAAAAAAAGAAATAACTCGCTTAAAGGAGGAGAAAAACGCCGTATTTTTAGCACACTATTATCAAGATGCAGAGATCCAAGATCTTGCTGATTTTGTTGGTGATAGTTTAGCTTTAGCACAAAAGGCAGCAGAAACTGACGCAGACATCATCTTATTTGCAGGTGTACACTTTATGGCGGAAACTGCAAAAATCATCAATCCTGAGAAAAAAGTAATTTTACCAGACTTTAAAGCTGGCTGTTCATTAGCAGAAGCAGCTCCTGCAAAGGAATTCTCAGAGTTTGTAAAACAGCACCCAGACCATACTGTTGTTACTTACATCAACTCTTCAGCAGAAGTTAAAGCGTATACAGACATCACTGTAACATCTACAAACGCTTTAAAAATCATCAACAGTTTACCAGAAGATGAAAAAATCATCTTCGCACCAGATAGAAATCTTGGTAAATATATCATGAAGGAGACTGGTCGTGATATGTTACTTTGGGACGGTGCTTGTGTAGTTCATGAAGCTTTTGCTTTAGAAAAAATCTTAGATTTACATAAGGAAAATCCTCACGCTAAAATTATAGCACACCCTGAATCTGAAATGCCACTATTAAAAGTTGCTTCTTTTGTTGGTTCAACAGCAGCACTTTTAAAATTTGTACAGGAAGATGAAGGAGATGCTTATATCGTTGCAACTGAAGCCGGTATTTTACATAAAATGAGAGAAGCGGTTCCTAATAAGAACTTAATCCCTGCTCCGTCTAAAGAAGATAACACTTGTGCTTGTTCAGAATGTCACTTCATGAAAATGAATACATTAGAAAAAGTATACAACTGTTTACAATACGAATATCCTGAAGTGAACGTAGAAGAAAACATTCGAGTTAAAGCGATTGGCTCAATTGAAAGAATGTTTGAATTATCATAAATGAAAACAAGATGCTGTTTCTGAAGTTTACGATAAAGAAGCAGCATTTTTTTTCAACTTATCATCACAAATTTCAATGGCAAAAGTTGATTTCTTAATCGTAGGTTCTGGCATTGCAGGACTAAGTTATGCATTAAAACTTTGCGAACATTTTCAAGACAAGTCTTTCCACCCAAAGATCTGTCTCATTACTAAAGATGAACCTTTCGAAAGCAATACAAGATACGCTCAAGGCGGTATTGCTGCGGTTATTGACTCTGATGACTCTTACGAAAAGCACATCAATGACACATTGGTTGCTGGGTCTCATATCAATAACGAAGAAGTCGTAAAATTAGTAGTTCAAAACGGACCAGATAGAATCCGAGAACTTATTGAATGGGGCACCCAATTTGATAAGTCGGACGATGGCGACTATAAATTAGCCAAGGAAGGAGGGCACTCTGATCACCGTATCCTACATTTTAAAGATGTTACAGGACAAGAAATTCAACGCGCCTTACTTGATGCCATCAAGAAATATGACAATGTTGAAATTCTTTCCGACTATTTTGCTGTTGACTTAATTACACAACATCACTTAGGTCAGGATGTAACAAGATACAGAAAAGACACCCAGTGCTATGGCGTTTATGCTTTAAATAAAGTCTCTGGTGAGGTAGAAACCATCCTTTCTAAAGTTACATTATTAGCAACTGGTGGTATTGGACAAGTATATAAAACAACCACTAACCCAAGTGTAGCTACAGGTGATGGAATTGCTATGACCTATAGAGCAAAAGGTCATGTAGCACAAATGGAGTTTGTACAGTTCCACCCTACTGCCATGTATCAGCGAGGTCATGAGGGCAATGCTTTTTTAATTACAGAAGCTATGCGTGGCGCTGGTGCTATACTTAGAAATAGTAAGGGCGAAGATTTTGTAAAACGATATGATGAAAGAGGATCTTTAGCACCAAGAGATATTGTTGCTAGAGCAATTGACTCTGAAATGAAAAGAGAAGGTAAAGACCATGTTTGGTTAGATGCTTCTGTTATCGATGAAAAAGAGTTAAAGAGCCACTTCCCATCTATTTACGAACATTGCCTGAAGCAAGGGATTGATATTTCGAAAGATTTTATTCCAGTTGCTCCAGCATCGCATTATCTATGTGGTGGAATTGTAGTAAATACAAAAGCAGAAACTTCTATCAAGAACTTATTGGCTTGTGGTGAATGTACTTGTACTGGTTTACATGGAGCAAACCGCTTGGCATCTAATTCTTTGTTAGAAGCCGCTGTATATGCTCATGAAGCTTTTGAAACTGCTCTACAACTTATAGACACTACAGAGTGGCAAGAGCTAATTCCTGATTGGAATAAGGATGGAACCACAGTACCTGAAGAAATGGTATTGATTTCACAATCAAGAAGTGATTTACAAAGAGTAATGTCTAATTATGTAGGTATTGTCAGATCCAATGAACGTTTAAATAGAGCATTCAAAAGAACTGCATTAATCTATAACGAGACAGAAGATCTATACAAAAAAACAGTTATTTCCCAGCCTCTTTGTGAGCTTCGTAATATGATTACTATTTGTTATTTAGTGATCAGCGGAGCTAAAGAAAGGCATGAAAATATAGGATTGCATTACTCTATCGACTACGAGAACAAGTAATTGAGTATTGGTATTGGAAATTATTAAAGTTAAGATTTAAGTTTTTGTGATTACAAGCTTAGATCTTAACTTTATTTTTTAGCAAACTATTTTTACCTATCATGCTTCAAATACTAATCTATATCTTCTTGTGTACTGTTATTGCAAGAGGATACTACATTTTCAAAATTCGGAAATGCCCTGATATAAGAGATATTAAAAAAGCATTATATCATCCAAACTTCCCAAATAAAGAACGTATTATTCATCATCTTGGATCATGTAAAAAATGCCAAGCAAAAGTTGAAATAATAATTAAATAATAAAGGCGTAAGTATTACTTTATGTAGTTACTTACGCCTTTTTATTTATTCCTGTTTTATCTTAACAAGTCGAATTCGGATTTTCAAAGTTTTTACTTTCGTCCTCATCTCGGGTAGTAAGACATTTAAAATCTTTTTCGATTAAGAGTTTTAATTCTGAATTATCATCATTTTTCTGAACAGATGAGAAACCAACAGTATTAGTATCCACCCATTCTTTTACTTGATCGACATTTAATAAGAATTGCAATCTATTCCCATCCATCTCAGCATGCATCTCTCCTCTTTCGATAGATTTCACTCCATAGATAAAAGAAGTTTTTCCCAACTGAGAAGTTGTCCATACCTCACCTTCTCTATATAATTCGTCAATATCTTCTTTATTTAAACGAAGTCTGATACTGTTGTCTAATAATCTTAATTTCATGATCTATTTTTTATAAAACCAAATCGGTAATTGTTGTCCTTTCTCAAAGTTATCCTGATCAGCTGGCAATTCTAAAAATGCATTTGCTGAAGTAAGGTTCGATAAATCACCAGAACCACCACCTGTTACAGGCTGAGCCATTAGTCTTCCAGTTTCATCAAAATAGGTCTTTACTTGAAGAAAATAGGTCAATGGCTTTTTGAATGAATAATCAACATCAAGATACGCCTTTGTTGGGAGATTATCTTGATTATTTTTCAATTGATGAGTCAACCATGGCAACAAATAACGATTTGAACATAAAAATGTTGAAACAGGGTTTCCAGGTAAAGCAAATACCGCTTTTTCATCTTTTGTGATACCAAACCAGAATGGTTTTCCAGGTCTTTGTTTCACACCATGAAACTGTTTTACTATACCCAATTCATCAAAGACTTTAGGCAAGTAATCAAACTTACCTTTAGAAACTCCCCCACTAAAAACGAGTATATCATACTCATTAGATAAGTTCTCTATTTTTGTTTTCAACAAATCATATTCATCAACTAAATGATATATATCCGATTGACACCCATTGTCTTTTAAAGTAGCCTGTAACGAATAGCAATTTGACATTCTGATTTGATAATCCTTAGGTACTTCATTAACTGCTACCAATTCATCTCCAGTTGCAATCACTGCAATTTTAGGAGCTGCTATAACTTCTACTTGATCATACCCAACAGTAGCTAAAACACCAATTTCTGCTGAAGTAATTTGTTGTCCTTTGGATAAAATCACATCTCCTTTTTTCTGATCAACTCCTTGCTGATGAATATTCGTCATGAACTCAGCATGCTTAAAGTCTGACACTGTAATTTTATCACCTTGCTTTTCAGTCCATTCGTAAGGGATGACTACATTTGCACCCTCAGGAAGCATAGAACCCGTCATTACTTCAATACAGTTCGTATTTTCTTTTAATGTAAGTTGAGGTGCTCCTGCAGCTTGTACACCTTCTACTAAAAATGTATTCCCATTTGGATTCAACATTGAGTCGTGGATTCCAATACCATCCATAGCTACCCTATTAAATGGAGGAAAATCCCTATCCGCATGTATATCTTCTGCTAATGTCTTTCCTAAAGCCTCTTGTAAGTTTACTTTTTCTGTACCTATCGCTAAGCTTACTTTAGAAATAATCTCATCAACAAGTGAAGGTTCTATCAATTGATTTTGCATTGTAGTTTGTTTATTGAGAAATTGAAGCCTGATTACTTTTTAAGTATACTTTTTTATGAAAAATCAAGACGAACAAAAATCTACGCTAACACATTTAGACCAAGAAGGCAACCCTTCTATGGTAGATGTTGGTGATAAAAATATAACTACCCGAGTAGCAATCGCACAATCCATCGTTGAATTTCCTTTGGAAGTAGCACAGACTATCCAAAAACAGGATAATCTTACGAAAAAAGGTTCTATTTTTCAAACGGCGATTATTGCAGGAGTCATGGGAACAAAAAAAACATCAGAATTAATCCCACTTTGCCATCCTCTTCCACTTGATAAGTGTAAAATTGAGATCGAATGGACTTCAGAAACTCAATTAACAATTAAAAGTACTGCAAAAGTAACTTCAAAAACGGGTGTAGAGATGGAAGCATTAACAGGTGCTTCAGTGGCTGCTTTAACAATCTATGATATGTGTAAAGCATTATCACAGGATATTGTAATTAAAGAAACCAAGTTATATCACAAATCAGGAGGAAAAACAGATTTCGATAGATAATGAAGCACCAAAAACATGCTAAAATGAACCGTAGAACGATGGGCAACTTTGCTCCAAATGAAGTAGCAATAATGGGTACAACCTGCGGTGATATCAAGAGTTTTGTAGGAGAACTTACGCATAGATTATCTAGAAGAAACCCTGCCTTCTTAGATATGGACCATAAAAGTGATGAGGAAGAATTGAACAAATCTATTCTTGGCGATGCTACAACACAAGTCACTGATAAGATCAACTTCCACAGAATTGATGCTTTACATGCGTACAATGATTTTGAGAAAAGGAAATTCTTTCATTACAATGACTTAGTTTTTGTAAATGGTAATCACTATAAGGCAGCTAAACAGCTATTATTTATTGATGACAGAAAACCATTAATAAAAAAGCTGGCTAAGATTACCAATCCTATAGGTGTTATCTTTTCAAAAGGAGTTAATGAGATTCCCGAAGAACTTCTTTCAGAAAAACCTGAGTTGAAGAACCTTCCTCATTATAGTTTAGACGATGAAGATGTACTGGATAGTATCGAAACATTTCTAGACAAAACGTTTACCACACCACCATTAAAAGGTTTGGTACTAACAGGAGGTAAGAGTACTAGAATGGGTGAAGATAAATCGGTACTTAATTACCATGGTCAACCACAATGGAAATACGCAAAAGAACTGCTGGAAAAATATTGTAGTGAAGTTCATGTTTCTGTTGCTTCAGAAAGTGATACATACCAAGAAGCATCACAAATTGCTGATAAATTCGTCGGTCTAGGTCCTATGGGAGGTATATTATCTGCTTTTCAAAATGACCCTAATGCAGCATGGTTAGTTATCGCTTGTGACCTACCATTACTTTCTGAGCATTCGTTAGATCAACTAGTTAGTAATAGAAATAGCAATAAGGTAGCTACATCTTTCAAAAGCCCAACAATGGATTTTCCTGAACCTTTAATATGTATTTGGGAACCAAAAGCCTATGGAACCCTTCTTGAATATTTAAGCTGGGGATATTCTTGTCCTCGAAAAGCATTAATCAATTCTGATATTGAGCTTTTAATTGCTGATAAAGAAGAAGAAATGGTGAATGCAAATACTAAAGAAGACTTTAATGAGATAAAAGCCAAGTTGAAATAAAAAAAAGCCTTGAGTACATCAAATACTCAAGGCTTTTTCTTTTCAGACTAAAAACACATTGGTTCTAGAATTCTTTAGATCCAAATTCTGATTTCACCTTCTTAGACTTGTTCTTCAAACTATTGAAGTTATATGTCACATTGATCATGATTTGATCAACTTCATAAACATAGTTTGTAGTAGTATAAAACTGTTGTCTTTGTGTAGAACCATCAGCCAATACTGCTGTATAATCTCCTCTTGTTGTGATACGTTGTTCGTTTGTGTTTAACAATCCCATATCCATATTCAACCATTGCACATTAACAGTTAAACGGTTATCCATAAATGTTTTCTTCACAGAAAGGTTTGGTGTATAGAATCTTGAATCTTCACCTTGAGCGGTAACTCTTTCTGATAAGTAGTTGAATGAGAAGTTCGTTGACAACGTTGGAGTAATCTTAAATGTAGTGTTTAAGTTAAAGCTATATTGCCATGCTTTTGTATCTACAGGGATATTGATTACCCAATCATTATCAGTATCATCATAATTAAATTCTCCAGAAATATGTTGATGATAGAAGTTACCACCTGCATAAAAATCCCACCAATCAGTCAATTTCAATGATGTTCCTACTTCTACACCAAAAACTTTGCTAGTACCTACATTAGTATAAATACGGTTTAACACCGAATCACTATCGAAAGTATTTGTTCTGTTGATTAGGTTTTGAGTATTTCTGAAATATCCTGTTAAGAAGATCGTATGATCACCGATTTCTTGTACAGCTCCTAATTCAACCAAATCAATAAATTCAGGCTCTAGATCTGCATCACCTTGTTCTAAAGTTTCTGAATGTTCTTTTTCTTTGAAAGGGTTCATCTTGAAAGTTGTTGTTCTTTCAACACGCTTACTGTAGGCTGTTTTTAACGCTAAACCATCATTTACTTGATATTGTAAATTTGCTGATGGGAATAACTTAAAGTAGTCATAGTTCTTCACCTCTCTATTTGACTCAGGTTCTAACTGACCATTTTGATAGCCTAAGTAATCTACTTGACGATCCATATATTCTGCTCTTACACCTACACCATAAGTCCAATCACCTTTCTGACCAGCCAATTGACCGTACGCTGAGTGAATATTTCTCGATAAGTTTAAGTTTGAAGAGTAATTATCAACTACTTCCCATTCACCTGTTGCTTTACCAGTTTCAGGATCAATTACCTCTCTTTCGTATAAGAAATCACCTTTATGATCTAATGTTCTAAACTGATACCCTACTTCAAATTGCCCTAACTTTGATGGCTTAAAGCTATAATCAATATTTGCTCTGAAACCATGTAATGGGTTCTCGTTAGTATTTCTTTCTTTTAGATAATAATACTGTTGATCTGCAGGTGTTGAAAAATCGTACTTTTGGTTATCGTTAAAAGTTGGTCCGCCTAACAAAGTATATTCGTAAAGAACAGACGCTGATAATTTTGACGAGTTTTGGAAAGTATGAGCATAATCCAAACTTGTAACGAAGAAGTCTGATTGTCTATTTCTAGAGTTGTGGTTATAGTATTGAAAAGACTCTGGATCACCTTCGAAATGATTATCATAATAATAGATATCTGCTAAACGAGTTTTATCTCTAATACCACCCATTGCAGCAAAATTGAAACTATTATTATCATTTGGATCAAAGCCTAATGAAAGGTTCGCAGAGTAGTTTTCTTCAACATATGAACGCTCACCATCTGATGGGAATATAAACTTCGGATCATCATCAATTTGTGTCCAAACATCACCTTCTCTTCTTCCTGATTTATCATTTCTTTGGTAAGAAGCTCCTAATGCCCAATTGAATTTTTCTTTTTGCTGAGCAATTGTAAAGTCTCCACCGTATCTCAACGGATTATTGGCATTATCATAATTTTCGATACTTGGTAATCCATAACGAACGTTCACTTGTGCATACATTCCGTCAGAAGCACCCTTAGTTGTAATGATATTAATAATACCCGCCTTACCTTCTGAATCATATTTTGCAGAAGGAGCAGTAATCACCTCCACATTTTTAATAGAGTTTGCAGGAAGTTGGTTCAGAATTGTAGCTGCATCAGACTGGATAGGTTTTCCGTTTAATAATACTACAAATCCTGATGATCCTCTTACTGCAAGATCACCTTCAGCGTTGATACTTACAGAAGGCATATTTTTAAGTACATCTGTTGCTGTACCACCTGCTGCATTTTCAAATTTTGTTGCATCATAAACCTGACGATCTACTTTTGTAACAGCAGTTAACTGCTCTCCTTTTACCTCAATTTCGTCGAGCATTTGGCTATCTTCATTTAATGTCACCTGACCTAAATTGACATTACTACCTTTTACAACAGAGATATTCTCTTTGGTAAAAGTTTCAAACCCCATAAAACCAATAGTGATTTTATATGTACCTTCTTTTACTTTGTTGATAGTAAACTTTCCTTCACCTGCTGATACCACCCCTGTAACCAGTGAGTTATCGGCCTGATTATATAAAGCTACTGTTGCGTACTCAATGGGTGCATTTTGATTTTTTTCAATTACTTGTCCAGTGATTTTTGATTGAGCGTTGATAAATGAGGTCAGTCCCAGCATACACATTAGCCACACTGCTAGGATTCTTTTTAATTGTTCTTTGTTCTTCATTTCAAGAGATTAGTTGTACGTAGTCAACACATTTTAAAATATGTCGCAATTAACAACTTTTGTATTTTATGTAATGGACTATTTGAAAATAAAATTTCTTGGAAATAGTACTTTCTAAAAGATTAAAATTCATTAACATAAAAATAAAGAAAAAACCTCTTCAAACGAAACTTTTTGAAGAGGCTTTTGTGATGCTAAAATTAGAAGATGATTAAACACCAAATCTATAATTTACACCTGTCAATAAGAATTTACTATAATCAGATACGCCATATTCACCACGTATCATCCAATGTTTATTTATTTCATAATTTCCTCCGAACTGGAAAGTCCATTTCTTTATCAAATCTTTCTTGATTTGATATTGGATATCTAAATCACTAATGCTTTCGTAAGGAGTATCCTCCAACCTTTCATCAATTCTATCTTGCACCCGATCAATTACTCTTTTTTGAGCATCAGTTAAACCTTCATACCAATTGTTTAAACCATCTTCTAACCCTGGTAAAGCTTCACCAATAGTTAGACTACCGCTATTACCTTTATTATTTGTGAAGTTTCTATACATCACCCCTATATAAAAAGCCAATTTCGTCTTGTTCTTAAATTGAAATCGTCTACCCATTCTCATTGAAGAAGTAATCAAACCAACCCTTTGTGCCAATAATGCTGATTGTGAAGATGAATAATTAGCATCAACACTTACAAAGTACTTTTTTATAGCATAATGTAGCGTCATACCTCCACCAAAGGTTTGAGCGTTAAACACCACCTTTGAGCCAAACTCCGGGAAAGTAACATTCTCGAATTGAGGTTGTAAACTCACCTCAGTTCCCCCTTGAGAATATGAGAATAAGCCATACACATTTAAGAAAGGTAATGCGAATAAATCAGCTCTAATGTTCCCACCATTTGTAAAAGCTCTTGTTTTCTTAAAACCTAGAGTTTCTTCATTTAGGATATCATCCATCGGAATGCCTCCTATGCTCATACTGAATTGAGTAATATCAAGATACATCTCATTAAAAACATAGTTTAGGCTCACCCCAGCAGAAAATGGAAAATCTATTCCTCGGTCTTGTACTTGTTGACCCCAAATAGGAAAAATATAAGGGTATTTCTTCTTTTCTACTGCTGTAGAATCAATTCCCTGGGCAAAAAGAAGACAAGATTGTATCGTAATAAAAAGTGTAGTGAAGAGAAGTCTCATATAGTTTGATAGAGTTAGAAAGTATACCCACAAGAATATCTGTAGGTAATCAATAGTTGAAGAATGGACGCTAAGTATCACAATAATCTGTAATACTATATCATAATAAAGTTAATCATCTGAATTAGATTAGTACAAAAAAACACTCAAAGATTTCTCCCTGAGTATTTTTTTCAATGAATTACTTCACTTTTTCAATATCATCTAAAGACCAAGATTTATAAAAATCTTTTGACGATGGCCCATATAACCTAAATAATAAAAAGAAGTCTTCTCCTGTTGGAATCCAATTTGACTCTAAACCTTTTGGTGGTTTTGGTCCAAAATAAATATCAACAGATCCATCTTTATTCTTTTTCAATTCATCAATCTGTCGAGAGGACAACCCTACTTTTTCAGCTCCTTGTATAAAGCCTTTTGTCTTCATACTGTATACAATAACTGACCAAAAATCTTTTACAGGAGTATCTTTAGGTACTCTTAATTTATAAGTGTCTTCACCATTAAGGAACATACCTGCTTTATCTCTTAAACCCGTCAGATAATATGTTCCTCCCCCCAAATATTTAGGTAGATAGGTGATATAAAAATAAGCACCTGCTCTTCCATCAATTAACACTTCATTGTCGGTCTCATAAGGAAAACCTAATTGTGGTTGACCTGATGTGAAATTCCATCTATACCAATTCGACTCTCCTGGCCATTGCTCTACTATCACTTTTCCGGGTGTTGTAAAAAGACTTTGCATATAATCATAAGCCAAAGCTAGACCTTCCTCCATTGCTTTCTTTTGTTTGTCTGAAGGATTAAATTCCTTTCCTTTTTCAATTCCTAAACTTTTTAGAATTCCCATCACGGCTTTATCCTGAGGTCGAACAGGATTATTTTGAATCACATCATTGATATCTTGGAAGAATGTGAAATCATAAACTGGCAAACAGTTATAACTTACATTAGTGGCATCTAAGTAGTTTGTTTCTTTTGGGTTTGATTCTTCAGATAATGGATAAATTTTAACCTGATGAGCATATTCTGCCGCATCTTTATCTGTTGCCCCATTATAAAGTCTTGGTCTAAAAGAAAAACCCACTCTATAAGTATCAACATATCTAATGATATACCCTTCTTGAGGTAATGCTCCCTTGTAATCATTAGCCACTAATAGGTATTTACCTCCTTCACCTTTATCTGCTCCAGCTGGACCTATATCCTCAATAGGTACTTGCCAAGCATTCAGAAACGAACCAAAATAACTAACTTTATCAGAAGCTGCAGGTACTTCAACTACCATTGGTCCATTTTCCAAAGCGATATTTCCCCATCCATATGCAGTTACGTCATTGGCTGTAAGGAATCCATGTTTTGAATCAAATGGTTTGGTCAAGTAAACCACATCATTCAGGTCTCCACCTAAATCTCTCCTAGTCGCTTTTTTGAAATCTACTAAACCTACAGCAGGCATTGCCCATATGGCTGCTTGTGAGGCCCTTTGCACCATAATTTGGTATTCTATATCTTTTTGTTGAGCATGAATACAATTGGCTATGATCATGAACCAAGAAGTAAATAACAGTAGTATATTCTTTTTCATCTTTTAATGTTTTGTAATTTTCATTAATCAATAAAACGAATTTCTACTTATCTGTTATTAATAAGTTTTGTTCGTGTTTTAGTAAATTCTATTCGTAATAAAAAAAGCCAGTACGAATACTGACTTCTTTAGCAACTTATATCTTACAGGCCAGAACAATCTTTGATTGCTCCATCCTTGGCCCAGATGATTATATCAAATTCTTCTGGTAGATTATCCGGATCATCATCAAAAGCTCTTAAAGCACTTCTCGTATGATCAATGGGGTGTTCAACATCATCATCATCCCCCAACATTTCCGATAATTCTCTTAGAGATATATAATAATTACTAGAATCTGGGTTCCAATGGATAAAGTCATCTACATCTACCGTTTCTCCTGAGGTTTCTCCTTCTTCAGATTGTTCTATCACATTACAATCTGAAGCGAACATATAGGACCAAGTTAAAGCTTCATCCTCATTAGAAGTAAATGACCAATCATAATCATCACTCTGATCAACTGTCGTTAACCCTACAGTGATATCATCTACATACATTGTGTCTACACCCACGCCTGGAGACGTTTCATATTCGTCTTCATATTTAGACACCATTCTCATCTTCTTGTTTTCTACATCAAAAAGAACTTGAACGTTAATAGGACCAATTGTAATTTCAGTGGATGAATTCGCTCCTTCTAAAGTAAATGTCTTTGATACATCTCCATCTGTAGCAAAATAAATTGATGTGGTTTCTTCTGGATTAACCACATCTCCGTTTTCATCTTCGTCACATGAATAGAATGCTAAGGTAGCACCAAGCATCAGTGCATACTTCCAACAGTTTTTCATAATTTAGGTTTTGAGTTAAAATTAGGTTCTAATAATCAAAAGGTTAGTACAATCTCATTAAATTGGTTAAAGTAAATTGGTAATAATTTTTAGCTTCACAATGGTAATTCTATTTCCATTTACAGTCAATTCTATTAACGATATTTCATTTTCAATCACAATAGATTCTTTATAAATGAAAAAAACACTTCATGATTTATCTCACAAAGTGTTTTTCTATTATTGACAAGGATTCGTTAAAACTCCCTCCTTTTGATATATCCGATCTACTGCCGTTGTTGCTCCTGGGAATAGATCAGAGAGTAAATCTAAAGTGATATAATACTTTTCTAAATCCGAATCCCATTGAATAGACTCAACACCTTCTACCCTTCTTCCAAAAGCTCTCGACTGATTGTCGATCTCCTGACACTCTACTCCCAAATCAGAGTCTTCTAAAGTAACTCTCCTCGTTATATTATCAGTATCTTCAACAATAAACGAATAGTCAAAGTCTGTATTCTGAGTAACAACAGACATTTGCACTTCCAATTCAATAATCATATTGGCAGATTCTCCGAAAACCTGAGCATCAGGTGGCAATGCAACATCTCCAGTAATTACAGATTTCAAACGTTGTTCGTTCGCCTGAAATAATAGCTGAACAGACATTAATGTTGTATCATAACCCGGTAAACCGACCATAATTTCCTCATCTGTTTCAAAGTATATATTATTAATTGATGAAGGGTCTACTACAGCATCTTTACAGGAAAATGAGATAAATAATAAGAGTATTGATAATAAAGTAGTGCTTAAAGTTTTCATAACAGATAGTTTTTTATTTAAAGCAATATACTTATTTCTTATTATTTGATTGTTACAACAATGTAATGTTTTGAAGGGTTTTTAAAGAAACTATAATTTGTAAATCCACATTATGGTATCACTTATTGAGCTACGACTAATCTACTTTTATGTTTTTGTTGTCGTCTTTTTTCAAATGCAAAGTAAAGGGTAAAACCAATAATTTGAATCGTATCTGAAATAATTACAGGTATAAAATTCATCCCTACTTCAGGTAAAGTAATCAAAGTATAAACTCCACCAGAGACCATATAAACTTTCTCTGCAATTGCATACAAAAGAGTCGTCTTTCTAATCTCTTTTTGTGATGCTGATAGAAAGATTAATACACCAATTCCAACAATCATTATTCCCCAATGGCCAATTACTGGAGCTAAACCATTTACTGATGATATATCCAATTTCAAAGTTAAAAGCGTTCCACTAACTGGCGATATCATAGATGGTAAAGGACCTAACAATGTTGCAACACCAGAGAAATGTAAGAAGAATTTCCAAAATTTAGCACTCATAATTTTATTATTTAAGGTTTGGATTATTTATTTTAATATCATGATTATCAATTTCTTGACATTACAAATATCATAGATATGCCAATCCATTTAGTTGAATAATCAATGCTAAAAGTTGAAACCTGTTATAATATTTACTACTTCTTCACAATTATGAATCATACCATCACCTCATTTCAGAAACATATTAAGGTACTTTCAGAACTTTTTTCAGCGAAATCAGAAAAGGAAAATTATCTGGATTTACAAGAAGGAGAGATTTACCACTACCAACATCAGGAAGGTATTTACAGCTTAATATTTAATGTTCTGAACTACCATAGGGGTAAGAATGCATTATTGGAGTTTTCTGAAGAATACAACATCGATTATATAGTCATATTCTTTTTAAAAGGTTTAAGCTTTACAACTTCAGATGATAATGAGCATAACATTGCGAATGCACATGGATTTGTAGTCATGAAAGCCGATTTTAATATTAATGTAGATTTTTTGCAAGGAAGAAACGCTCATCATATCTCATTTTTACTCTCCTCAGAAGCTATCAAAAAACAATTTGGGGAAAACGCATACCAGGCATTATCTAAATTATCATTCCACTTCTTTGATGAACATCATGATATAATACTCTTACGAAATGCATTGAGACAGACTTTTTCATACATATCTGAAGTAAAATATAAAGTTCAAGAAAACCTATCATTTGCTTTGTTAGGAATGGCACTTGAATATATCATAAGGAAAAGTGATTATCTAGATCACTCTAATCAAAAAATTATCGGTTCCAATAAAAATCTACTTAATAAAATAATTCAGGTTCAAAATAAAATAAGGACAATGCTTGATGAAAAACCTGATGTTTATGAATTATCAAAAGAGTTTAAATTGACCTCACATGAATTAGAAGAAAATTTTCAAATCATATTTGGGCATAGTATACCGGCATATCATCTCAAACAAAGAATTCAAAAAGGAAGAGATTTATTAGTTTCACAAGAAATGGGTGCTAAAGAAATTGCATATCACTTAGGGTTTTCTGATTTACCTCATTTTTCTAGGACTTTTAAGAAGGAATTTGGGTTGTCCCCTAGAGCTTATATGCAGCAATACTTATAAATAAAAACCACTTTTCACCAAATATGAAAAGTGGTCATTAAAGAAGAATTACGTATTCTGCAAAGCTAATTTTTGTCTATTTGTGTATCGTAACAGCATATATGCTAGAGGAACAATACTATACTCCATCAAAACATATAGAATTAATATTGGAGACGGAAGACCATCAGTAATCATACTAATGGTACGTCCTATTGCCAGTCCAAGACAAAAAATTGCTGTGACTATAATAGCGGCATTCGTATATCGCTCTTCAAATATTCCGTAAATAAAAAATCCCACCAACCCTAGATATAATCCAGAAACTGCCCGTAATATATGTGAGGCATCAGTAGGGATAACATGATTAAGTCCTAAAAAAGTATTGGCAAACCATTGTGGCATAATTCCATACAACAAGGCAATTATACTTAAAGTAAAAGCAAAGAAGGTAAGGTAAATCTTTTGTAGTTTCATTATTGTAATTTTTAAGTTGATAGCACAAAATTAATAACGGTTAACATCAAATAAATTGACGTGAGATAATTTAAGCCGACCAGTAAATAATTTACTGAGCGGCTTCATCATCGGAAATTAATTACTCTCCACAATGATGTAACAGGCTTTCTATCTCATTCCCATTTTGGTATAACTCTATCAACTCTGTTTTAATCTCAGTTCCCTCACATGAATTAATCACAAAAGTTCCTGCTGTACCTTCCACTTCAGGTGCTGTATAATAGAATGTACATACTTCTAAAGTATAAGTACATGTTCCCATTATCCTTCCTGTTTGTTTTCCTTCCCCATCTAATTCATATTCGCCAGACAGCTCTCTAAGATTACTTCTTAAAGCTTGATCGGCATCATGTAAATCAAAATTGAACTTGTATATCAATGTTGGGTAACCTCCTTCCGGAGATACTTCTTCATCTGTTGAGGAACATCCCCAAATTAAGATGGCAATGATTACATTTAATAGTAAAGTTAATTTCTTCATCTTCGTAGTTATTTATTCTATTTGTAATAATAAGCACCACAAAGATGTTAGTTGTCAAACTATTTAAAATTGATGTAGATCAAAAAAAGAGCTACAAAATTGCAGCTCTTTAGATATATAAATTATTCGTATTAGATAGTCTTTATTATTGGTGGTTGATACAATGCTCAACTATTTCTGTTTCAGTACCAAGTTTAACTACTTCACCAATTACAATAATTGCTGGAGGTCTGATACCTGCCTCATTGGCTTTATTGACAATATTACTTAGGTCTCCGATAACTACTTTTTGAGTAGGAAGTGAAATATCTTGTACTAATGCAATAGGTTCGTTTTCGTTTCTATACATAGTAAACAATTGGGAGATCAACTCTAATTTACCAACACCCATTAATACAACGATTGTTGCAGTAGATGCAGCAGCATGAGTTAAATCTTTTGATAAACCACCAGAACAAGTAGTTGCAGTCACTACCCAGAAGCTTTCATTAATTCCTCTTTTAGTAACTGGAATTCCTGCAAGAGTAGGCCCCGCTAATGAAGAAGAAATACCTGGAACAACCACACTGTTTATTCCTTTACTCTTTGCGAATTCAATTTCTTCTTGTCCTCTACCGAAAACAAATGAATCTCCACCTTTTAATCTTGTAACAGAACCATACTTATATGCCATTTCAACAATAAGCTCGTTTGTTTCTTCTTGTTTTAAGTAATGTGCTCCAGCTCTTTTACCTACAAATATTTTTTCAACATGTGAAGGAATAAATGCTAATACATCTTCTGATACTAAAGCATCATAAAGTACTACTTTACTCTCTTTGAGTAATCTTAATGCCTTAAGTGTCAATAACTCAGCATCTCCTGGTCCAGCTCCGATTAAGTAAAAAGTAGGTGTCATAAGTAAATTCTTTTAGTTAATTCATAATTCAAATCTACGTACTATTACTTAATTTTCAAAATAAATCATTGTCAACATAGATATTTGAAGTAAAATCAGATGTTTATATATACCTACACAAATATCATACTACTTATAATATATATAGAAATATATGGATACATACTTATTTATAATGATTCAAAACAAGATTAATTACGCATTTTTTTCATTTGAAATTTGACTTTTCAGTATTATTACGTAGTTTTACTTAAAATTTCACTTAAACGACATCAATTATGACAAAAATAGTAATCGTAGGGAACGGTATGGTCAGCTATAAGCTGTGCGAAAAGCTTGTAGAAAAAAATACTACCGCTTCTATCACTGTCATAGGCGAAGAACCGCGTCCTGCATACGATAGAGTACATCTTAGTGCATATTTTGAAGACGCGAATGCAGACAAACTATCTATGGCTTCAAGAGATTGGTACGAGGGAAATGGTATCGATCTTATTACTTCAGAAAAAGTCTCAAAAATTAATAGAGAAAAGAAGGAAATTACTACGCACAACAATAATACATTTGCGTATGACTACTTAGTATTAGCTACGGGTAGTGCTGCTTTTGTTCCTCCTATTAAAGGGGTAGACAAGAAAGGTGTATTTGTGTATAGAACTATTGAAGACCTAGAAATGATGATGGCTTATGGTAAAAAAGCTTCATCTGCTGCTGTATTAGGTGGAGGTTTATTAGGTCTTGAAGCTGCAAAAGCAGCATTAGACATGAACCTAAAAACTTCTGTTGTAGAGTTCGCTCCTAGATTAATGCCAAGACAAATCGACGAAGAAGGTGGAAACCTTTTAAAGCAAAAGATGGAAGATCTTGGTATTGAAATCTTATTAAATAAAGCAACTTCTCAGATCACTGGAGAAGGAACGATGACAGGGATGGAATTCTCAGACGACACTAAATTAGATGTCGATATGTTAATTATATCTGCTGGTATTCGACCAAGAGACGAATTAGGTAAAGAAGCAGGTCTTGAAGTTGCAGAGAGAGGTGGTTTTGTTGTTAACTCGTTAATGCAGACCAACGACCCATCTATTTTTGCAGTTGGAGAATGTGCTTCTCATAATAATATGATATATGGTTTAGTAGCACCTGGTTATGATATGGCCGAGGTAGTTGCTGAACAACTTGTACACAACACAGATGAATATCAGTTCGACGGATTTGATATGTCTACTAAATTAAAACTAATTGGTGTAGACGTTGCAAGTTTTGGTGATCCATTCTGTGATAATACTCCTCACTCTCCTATTTCAATTTCAGACACACAAGCTGGAATCTACAAAAGAATTAATGTGAGTGAAGACGGCAAAACATTGTTGGGTGGTATATTAATTGGCGACGCTGAAGACTACAATATGCTACACCAAATGTGTGTAAATGAGATGGCACTACCTCCTCATCCTGTAGATTTAATTGCCAAAGGAAGTGGAGATAGTGGTGCTGCGATTGGAGTAGATGCTTTACCAGACACTGCACAAGTATGTTCTTGTGAAAATGTTTCTAAAGGTGATGTTTGTTGTGCTATTAAAGACGATGGTGTTACTGACATCAATGGAATTAAGAAAGCAACAAAAGCAGGTACTGGTTGTGGCGGATGTTTACCAATGGTAAATAACATTCTTGAGGATACACTTAAGAAAATGGGCGCGACAATTAGAAAAGAAATCTGTGAGCACTTCCCATACAGTCGTCAAGAATTATTCGATCTAATCAAGGTCAACGAAATCAAAACATATAAAGAGTTATTAAATAAATATGGTCAAGGTTCAGGTTGCGAAACTTGTAAACCAGCCGTTGCCTCTTTATTGGCTTCAATTTGGAACGATTTAATCCTAAAAGAAGCTACGATCCAAGATACTAATGATCGATTCTTGGCTAACATCCAAAAGGGCGGTTCATATTCAGTTGTCCCAAGAATCGCTGGTGGTGAAATCACTCCTGATAAGCTTATTGCTATCGGTGAAGTAGCCAAAGAATTCGATCTTTATACAAAAATCACTGGTGGTCAACGTATTGACTTATTCGGAGCAACATTAAACGACTTACCATTAATCTGGGAAAAACTAATTGAAGCAGGTTTTGAAAGTGGTCACGCCTATGGTAAATCACTTCGTACTGTAAAAAGTTGTGTCGGTAGTACATGGTGTCGATTTGGTCTTCATGACTCAGTAGGTTTTGCTATTGAAATTGAAAACAGATACAAAGGTTTAAGATCTCCACATAAATTAAAAGGTGGTGTATCTGGTTGTATCCGTGAGTGTGCAGAAGCAAGAGGTAAAGACTTTGGTGTTATTGCTACAGAAAAAGGATGGAACCTATATGTTGGTGGTAATGGCGGTGCCAACCCTAAACATGCCATCTTATTAGCTGGAGATATCACTAAAGAAGAAGTCGTAAAATATATTGATAGATTCTTAATGTTCTACATCAAAACTGCAGAACCTTTACAAAGAACTGCTCCTTGGTTAGAAAAATTAGAAGGAGGCATCGATTACTTAAAGCAAGTAGTAGTAGAAGACTCTTTAGGAATTGGAGAACAACTAGAATCTGATATGGAGGTATTGATTGCCAATTACAGTTGTGAATGGAAAGAAGCAATCAACAATCCTAAAATCCGTAAACGTTTCGCTCACTTTAGCAACTCGGATCAAGACGATCCAACACAAAAGTTCAAAAGAGAGAGAGACCAAAGATTCCCTGTTGCTTGGTAATTGATACATCACAATTGGCTGTGTAAAAGCAGCCTATTAAAAAGATATTATTATGATTTTTGAAACAAATACAATAGAAGAAGTTAAAGTTTGGGTTAACGCAGGCCCAACTTCTGACTTCCCTGAAGATGGAGGTTCATCCATTTTTTATGAAGGTGAACAAATTGCAATTTTCAATTTCTCACATTTAAATAAATGGTTTGCTACTCAAAATCTTTGTCCCCACAAAAAGCAAATGATCCTTTCAAGAGGTATGCTTGGTACTGAAGGGGACACGCCTAAAGTTGCTTGCCCATATCACAAGAAAACTTTTTCTCTAGAGACTGGAGAGAATCTAAACGGATGCGAGGACTCTATTAAAACATTTCCCATAAAAATAGAGAACGATACAGTATTCGTAGGACTTTACGAGAAAAAATAGGTGAAAAGTAAATTGATTGAAAACACTTCCGAATGGAGGTGTTTTCTCTTATTTATAGGCTACATGTTTTTCGATTCAAATATAATGTATTTACAACGAGAAAGAAATCATCGCTTTTTCGAATAAAATAACCCAAATTACCCTTTGATATTAAAAAGACTATCATTCTATAATGTATTTCATTGTACTATTCTAATATTTTGAAAACATTTACAAACAAGCCCGTAAGTACTATCAACATTAAAATAACCCAATTATAAAAGCTATGAAGAAAATACAACACCTAATTCTACTACTTACATTACCTTGTTTATTTTTCGCTTGTGATACAGAAAACACATTAGATCCTTCAAATAGTGATGACACAAATACTGACATTACTGCTAATGAATATTTTGAAGCAACATGGAATATTAGTTCTGGAGGAGCAATTTCTAGTATGGCATTTACATCCGATGGATTAGCTACAGTCCAAGGAACAGCATCAAATTCTAGAACTTTAGTAGAACAAAAAGATTTACTTTTTTATGGCGGTTACACCGTACAATCAGATACAATTATTGATCTTGAAGGATATGGCACCATCAAAGTTTTAAATGTGGATGGAAACATAGAAATTGAACTTATTAAAGAAGATAACCCGGAAGAAAAAATAAGCTTATACGCCACACTAGACAACACTACTTATTCTGAAAAAACTGCTTTCTTATCCAATATCTGGAAAGATGAAGAAGGGTATTACGTATATTTCACAAAAGATGGTGCATTACTTACTAGTGATGGAAGCGGTATCTGGGAATGGATTGATGACAGTGAGGAAGCTTTAAAAGTTAAAATCGAAGATGATATTTATAGAGTAGATGTCGTTGAACTTACTGAAGAAAACTTTACAATTGAGTTAAACTTCGAAGAAAATGATTCTACATTTACTCAAACCATAAACATGACTAGAGCAGATTATGAAGAGTTTCTAGAGAATATGGAAGGATTTGGTGAAGATCACTCTTATGCTGTTCCTGCAGAAATGGCAGGCCATGGTACTTTCAGTATCGATGGAGAAGAAGTTTTCAAGATTCGAGGTGCTGCAGGTAGACAAAATGAAGTATTCGAAAATGATTCTTCAGGTAGATTCTTTGACTTGGTATTTATGGAAGACATTAGTGTTCTTGATGAATTGGAAGAGTACGAAGGAGATGATTTCATAGGAAATATGGTTTCTTTAGGAATCACAACTTCTGCAGATACTCCAAAAGAACTAGCTGGAGATTACAGTAAAGGTTCAGATTGGGAAGATAATGAGGATGCTACTACTGCCCCAGACTATGCTGTTCAATTTGCTGGTGCAACTACAGAAATTGATGGAGAGTTCACTTTATTCTTAAAAAATCATGATGATGAAGGACTAACCATTGATCGATTCAACATCTCAAAAGGAAAAGATAAAACGTATATCATTGATGCTGTTTACGAAGTAAACAAAGTAAGTCATGAAGACGATACTACAGGTGAAAAAGTGAAAGTTCATTTCCATTATGAAGGAAAGATTTTCTTTATCACAGACTAAAAAAAAGCGGAGAATGCTAACATTCTCCGCTTTTTTGTTTCCATAATTTTATTTTACTGTATATCCTTTTCCTTCCATACATGCAGAAAACGCTTTAGAGAAATTCTCTTTCGCTTCTGCATTTTGTGTTGCAGCAGCTTGATTATTTTGTTTTTGCTCAACTGCATCACCATATTTTTTTGCTCTTCTTCCTCTTAGACCGCCTGCAACAGCTCCAATAGCCGCACCTTTTCCTGCATCACCTGCAATAGCACCAATTGCAGCTCCTGCTGCTGCACCGCCTGCAGCTCCTACTACCATAGAACCGTCCGCAGAGGTATCTGCCTTTTTTGCTTGAACAACTGTTGGGTTTAATGGATCATAACCTGTTTGTTCAATGGCCCATTTATAACATGCCATTTCATCGGCATCCATTGTCGCTTGATCTTGATTATTCGATGGAAAAACATATAGACCAATACTTTTAGAAATAGATGTTGTTGGTACTGTATTTCCAGAAGAACTGTCCGAAGCACTAACAGTTTGAGATTCGGTACTAGAATTTTCTTCAATATTATAATTCGTTTGTGCAGATAACGAAACAGAAGTCAGTAATAATGCAACGATGATTATAAAGTGATTTTTCATGATAACTAATGATGATGTTTACTTAGAAATAATGTTTGATTTCATACTATCAAATAAACGGTCATTAATTTGTGATAACTATCAAATTGTGATTAATAAATATCAAATTTTAATCATAAGAATTATTACATTTTGAAAGCATTATTCAACGGAAGTGATTTTATTTGTAATAACATGTGCATTCTAAACTAACATTTAGCTTCATGACAAAACAAGATAGTTCTCAAAGTACCCTTACGTCCAAAATTGAAAAACTAAGTATCAATAAATTATGGTCTTTGTATTTTATTGCCATTACTGTAATCATTTTATTGATCACCTTTTCGCAGGTAATTAATTATTCTTTTTCAGAAAGGCAAAGCGTCGATGCTGATATAATCAATAAGGCAGGTCGACAAAGAATGCTAAGTCAGAAGATTACAAAATGTGTTCTTTTATTTCAATTAGATAAACAAGGTAGTTATAAGAAAGAATTATCCTTTGCCTTAAATGAATGGGAGTTATCTCATACTGAACTAGGTAGACACAATGATGAAATTCAGAACTCTATTGTTAAAGCTGAAGCTGATGAGCTATATAGTAAAATGCATACCTTTCAACAAAAGGTATTTGAAAATGCCCATAAACTACTAAATAATGAAACTGACTCAACATTAACTCAAGAAGTTTTAGATAATGAAGCGTACTATTTGATCTATATGGATCAGTTAGTAGGTGTATATTCTGACTACGCGAATCAAAAGTTAAATGTAGTACAAAATACTTCCCTCCTACTTTTCTTAATTACACTCACCATTTTATTCTTCGAATTAGCTTATGTATTTAGACCTACTGCTAGAAGAATTAAAAAAACTATCCAAGAACTCGAAAAAACAAAGAATATCAATCATGAAAAAATTCAAGAGGTTGACCAACTCTATCGATCTTTAGGTCAAGCGTATCAACATTTATCGGAATCGAAAGAAACGGATGAGAATCTACATGTCGTATTAGGAAAAGTAAATGATGAAGGAGACTTCATAGAAACTTCTGAGAACTTAATAGACATCCTGAAGATTGAAGAAAATGAAACACCAAGAAATATCTTCCATTGGTTAATTCCTGAAGGTTATAAAGAAGAAATGATTAGAGAGATCCTTGATTCTGCTTTAAATGAAGAAACTTGGATGGGCAATCTGAAAGTAACTGATGAGGATGGTGATTTTGTTTGGATAGAAATTATTATCACAAAAGTTCATAAGGACAAACCTGAAATACTCATTGTAGGGAGAGACACTACAGATCAAAAAGAGTCAGAAGAAAGATCAAAAGAGATTAATCAGGAAGAAATTGATAAACATATAGAAACCCAGAAGTCGAGATCTTTATTAATATTAAAGGGACAAGAAGAAGAAAGAGGTAGAATCTCTAAAGATATTCATGATGGCATTGGACAACTACTTACTGCATTAAAGTTTAGTTTAGAATCCATTAATCTAGCTCAAGCAAAATTATCTTCTCAAAAATTAAAGGAATCGAAAAAACTACTTAAGAATATTATCAGAGAAGTAAGAAGAGTATCCTTCAACCTCTCACCAAATACTTTAGGTGATTACGGCATTAATGCGGTATTAACTCGATTCGCATCCGAGACAAGTAGATTATCTGATGTAAATGTCACTTTTAATAATAAATCGGATTTTAATAAAAGGTTCGAGAGACATATTGAAACTAATATCTACAGAATCGTCCAGGAAGCGGTCAACAATGCTATCAAATACTCAAAAGCTGCACAAGTAGAAATAGATTTGATACATGATTTTGAAATGTTATATATCTCAATCAAGGACAATGGCGATGGCTTCGATACTGATAATATTGAAATTCATGGTGGTGGCAATGGACTACTAAACATGAAAGAAAGAGCCGGATTCGTTGGCGGTAGTATAGAGGTAACCTCTTCAATTGGAAAAGGTACTACGATCTCAGTAGAAGTACCTATTGAAGAAGTCTAAGTAATTTTTTTATATTGCATTAAAAATAAACACCTCACATCAAATATTTTACTTTAATGAGTCAAATTTCAGTAGTATTAACTGACGATCACGTAGTTGTACGTAACGGCATTAAGCTATTATTAGAAAATAGCCATGAAATTGATGTTATTGGAGAAGGAGCTAACGGTCAAGAAGCATTAAATCTTTGTAAAAAACTGCAACCAGACGTTTTAGTGATCGACATTAGAATGCCTGTAATGAACGGAATTGAGGCTACTTCCAAAGTGAAGGAATACAGCCCCAATACACAGGTTTTAATCCTTTCCATGCATGATGATGCTGAATACATTTTGGATGCAGCAGAAAAAGGAGCTAGTGGTTATCTATTAAAAGATTCTAATAGTGACGAATTCTTGAAAGCTATCAAAACAGTACATCAAGGAAAGAAATACTTTAGTGGAGATATCTCGAAGGTTTTAGTAGAAGGATACTTAAACATAAAAAATAATCCTGCCTCTACCACTACTAGTGATACTGAACAGGAGAAAACTTTTGACCTTACAAAGAGAGAAAAAGAAATCCTTAAATATGTAGCTGCAGGAAAAAGTAGCAAAGACATCGCTGCAACACTTAATAAAAGTGTGAGAACGATTGAAACACATCGATTTAATATCATGAAAAAAATGGAAGTAAAAAGTGCTGTAGAGTTGATCGCTAAAATCAACGAATTACCTACTTTAAAAGCAGAATTAGCTTTATAACATTAAGAAACTACGTAAATACTTAGCCTTTTCGGTATCGAAAAGGCTTTTTTTATCTCTAATAATAAGAAAATCCACTTTTTTTTTGTTTAACTGAAAATTAACGGGCCCATTATTACGTATTTTTACGTAATAATACTTACTTTTGAATTAAGACATTACGTAAAGTATTCTGATTATAAAAATCCCACATTATTTATAAACAAGAAACACAAACTGTAGTGTACTAAAACAAACACATGCTTTAGGGGGAAGATTCCTTCCCCCATTTTTAAACAAAAAGCGCAGAAAAAGATGATGAAAACAATCTCAACGTATAAATCTACTTGTTCTTACTGTGGTGTTGGTTGTGGAATTGATGTCCACAAAGACAGCAAAGGAAAACTGATGGTTGAAGGAGATCCTACATATCCGGTCAATAAAGGTAAACTTTGCTCAAAAGGAATGAACTTACATTATGTTGTACAAGATACTTCTGACAGATTATTATATCCTCAGATGAGATGGAGTAAGCAACATGATTTACAAAGAGTGGATTGGGATACTGCTTTCACAAGAGCTGCAGCCGTTTTTAAATCGATTATCAAAAAACATGGACCTGATGCTGTCGGTATGTATGTATCAGGACAATGTTTAACTGAAGAATATTATTTAGCAAACAAACTAACAAAAGGCTTCTTCCAAACAAACAATATCGACACCAACTCAAGACTTTGTATGAGTTCGGCAGTAGTTGGCTATGTGAAAACATTAGGCGAAGATACTGTACCTATTTCATATGAAGATATTGAGTTGGCCGATACTTTTATGATTGCAGGTGCCAACCCAGCTTGGTGTCACCCGATATTATTTAGAAGAATAGAAGCACATAAGGAAGCTAACCCTGATACAAAATTAATCGTTGTAGATCCAAGAAAAACTCAAACATGTGCTCTTGCAGATTTACATTTGCAACTAAACCCTGGTACAGATATCGTACTTTACCAAGCTATTGGTAGAGCGATCATTGAAGAAGGTGATTTAGATTGGGACTTTATTAAGAACAATACAGATGGTTTCGACAGCTACCGTAAAGAAGTAATGTCGAGAACATTCAAAGAAGCTTCTGCGATTACAGGAGTTACTATAGATGATATCAAATTAGCAGCTAGATATATTGGCAATGCCAATGCCTTCATTAACATGTGGGCGATGGGTCTAAACCAATCTGCTCAAGGAACAAACAAAAACTTAGCTTTACTAAACCTTAACCTTATTACAGGTCAAATCGGTAAACCTGGTGCAGGGCCTTTCTCATTAACGGGTCAACCTAATGCAATGGGTGGTAGAGAAGTTGGTGGTATGGCTTCTTTATTGGCTGCTCATCACGACCTTAAAAATCCAGAACACAGACAAAAAGTTGCTGATTATTGGGGTGTTGATCATATCCAAGAAAAGCCTGGTAAAACTGCTACTGAAATGTTTGAAGCCTTAGCTTCAGGCGAGATGAAAGCAGTCTGGATTGTATGTACCAACCCTATGGTAAGTTTACCAGATTCAAAATTAGTTGAAGAGGCTTTAAAGAAAGCAAAATTTGTTATTGTTCAGGATATCTCAGGTAAAGCAGACTCCATTGAACATGCTGACCTTATTTTACCAGCTGCAGGTTGGTTGGAAAAAGAAGGTACGATGACTAACTCTGAAAGAAGAATTAGTCACTTAGAAAGAGTAATCCCTGCTCCCGGCGAAGCACTACCGGACACAGAGATCTTCTGTCGTTTTGCTCAGAAAATGGGTTACCATGGTTTCGATTACCAATCTACTGAAGATATTTTCAGAGAACATGCTCTTTTAACGAAGGGTACAAATATCGATATCGCTGAACTTACTTATGATATACTTAAGAAAGAACGTTCAGTACAATGGCCTTATATTAATGGTAAAGGAACAGATCGTCTATTCACAGACAATAAATTCTATACACCCAATAATAAGGCTCAGATCCTTACAAACGGTCCACAAAATGAATCAGACACCATTGACCCTGATTATCCACTAGTACTCACGACGGGACGTATTAGGGATCAATGGCATACTATGACAAGAACGGGTAAAGTGAATAAGTTGAATCAACATATTGGCTTACCATTCTTAGAAATCCACCCTGATGATGCTAAAAGCAGAAACATCAATGATGGAGATACTGCAGTAATTCAAACGCATAGAGGCGAGTGTAGAGTAAACGTAAATATCACTCAAGACATTAAAAAAGGTGTCATCTTTATGCCAATGCACTGGGGTAAGATAAGCAATGAGATTTTTGGTAGAACAAATAACTTGACTGCTAATCATATCGACCCTATTTCTAAAGAACCAGATTTCAAGTTCTCTTCTGCTCAGGTCGTTAAATTCAAAAAACAACCAGAAAAGATTCTTGTTATTGGTGCCGGTGCTGCTGCTTACAGATTTGTTTATACTTATAGAAATATAAACAAAGAAGATACGATCGAGGTATTCTCTAAAGAAAGTACACCATTCTATAACAGGGTACTATTACCAGAATATGTCAATGAAACATTACTGTGGAAAGATTTACAAAAGTTTGATGATCTCACGGAATTCGACGAATTAAATATCAAACTACATTTAGGTAAATCGATTCAAAGTATTAATAGAGATGAAAAAGAAATTATAGATCAATTTGGAGACAAATACAACTATGACAAATTAATCATCGCTACTGGTAGCCGTCCATTTGTTCCAGCTGATGTGCCAATTCATTTAGAAGGGGTATTCACAATGCGTAACAAGAAAAACGCAGATAAGCTGAAGCAATACATGAACGGTAAAGGTTCTGTTGTAATTGTTGGTGGTGGTTTACTTGGACTTGAATTAGCCGCTTCTTTAAGAGAAATAAATATTGATGTTACAATTGTACAGTTAGCATCAAGATTAATGGACCGTCAATTAGACCCAATTGCCAGTGAACTTCTACTAAACCACGTTGAAGATAAAGGAATTGAGGTACTTCTTAACGACCAGGTACAAACAATAGAAAAAGTTGGAGACAAAGCTTACAAAGCAAAACTTAAAGGTGGTAGAACCATCGAAAGCAATGCTATTGTATATGCGATTGGTACAAGACCTAATGTTGAACTTGGTAAAGAGGCAGGATTAAAGACATCGAGAGGATTATTAGTTAATGAATATCTTCAAACTTCTGATCCATCTATTTTCTCAATGGGTGAGATTGCAGAATTTGAAGGTCAATTAAACGGTACAACTGCAGGTGCTGAAGAGCAAGCAGATTCTTGTGCAAGATTTATTTCTGGTGATTTATTGAGTAGATACTCAGGTACTCTTCCTATGAACATCCTTAAATTCTCAGATCTTTCTTTATGTTCTTTAGGTATTGTTGATTATCCAAGAAAAGATAAATCTTACGAAGAGGTAATTTTACTAGATAAAGCTGAAGCTTTCTACAAAAAATGTATCATTAAAGATGATAAATTAGTAGGAACAATATTACTTGGAGATAAATCTGAGTTTGCAGATTACAAAAAACTTATTGAGTTAAAAACTGAGCTTGGAGATCGTAGAACAGAACTTCTAAGAGGCAAGAGTGATGCTGAACCTTTAATGGGTGAAGTAATTTGTTCTTGTGGTAATGTTGGCTCTGGAAATATAGAAAAAGCACTAAACAATGGTTGTACGACACTAAATAAACTGTGTGAGTCAACAGGTGCTGGACTTGGTTGTGGTAGCTGTAAAACAGAACTTCAGAGTATTCTTAAAACTCATGAAGAAAAATTACTTACTTTGTAATCCACTAAATTAAATCAACAAATGTTAGATCAAGTAGAAAACACGACATTAGTAAAAGAAGATCTTGTACGCGTTTTTATTAAAGGTGGAATATCTTCTCCAGGTGATTTACTTCAAATTATTCAAGTCGCTGAAGAAATAGGTGTTGAACACTTACACTTTGGATCTCGACAAGATATATTATTTGCTTCTCCTAATATCAGTAGAGCAAAATTAAGAGAAACTTTCGACTCTATTAAAACCACATATGATTGTGATGGGGAGTCGTATCAAAATATTGTTACTTCTTATGTAGCATTAGATGTAATTCCTAGTACATCTTGGTTAGCTGCACATACATATCATTATATCCTTGATACTTTCGACTTTCAACCAAAACTGAAAGTCAATATCACGGACCCTTCTCAAACTATGGTACCTCTATTTACAGGGCAATTAAATTTTATTGCTTCCGAGAAAGACGGGTATTGGCATTTATACATTAGAGAAGAGGAAAATGCTGAAGTATTATGGGAATGTCCTAACCTAATCTACAACTATGACATTGCAAAGGTGGTAAAAGCCTTTGAAGGGTTATATGTACCAGGTAAGAACATTGATAGTGCTAAAGTATGGAAGACTATTGTTAGTAGCTTAGATATTAACACCCTTGCAAAAGGTGATAAGTTGAAGCTTCCTACTGGACCTTTCCCTTACTATGAAGGTATGCATAGAATGATCAGTGGAAAATATTGGTTAGGATTATATTGGAGAAATAATAAATTCGATATTCCTTTCCTAAAACAAATGTGTGAGCTTTGCCTAAAAACAGGTATTGGTAAAATCACATTAACTCCATGGAAATCGTTTATTGTAAAAGGTATTGACAATAAACATATCATTAATTGGGAAAAATTACTAGGTAAGTTTGGTATTAATGTTAGACACTCTTCATTAGAACTTAACTGGCACTTACCCGTATTGGACCAAGAGGCTCTTGACTTAAAGAATTACTTAGTTCGAGCTTTAGACAAGCAAGATATTAGTACATATGGCTTAACATTTACCATCAAGACGAAGCCTGTAATTTTATTTACATCGGTAGTCATTGAAAGTATTGACTCTAGTAATGGAAGTACTTATAATATTCTTTATGCAAAGGATTTTAACTGTAATGAGCCTAAGTATATCACCTTTGTCAAAAGAGTACCAAAAGAAGCCATTCCTCCAATTCTAATCGAGTTAAGTCATCTATATTATGAGAAGCTAGACAATAGTAATTATGATATCGATGAACCAAAACAGACAAATACTTCTCAAACTGTAAAAGTTTATCAATGTAGTAACTGTTTAAGCATTTATGATGAAAGCTTAGGAATGCCTGAAGAAGGAATACCAAGAAATACACAATTTAATTTCTTACCAAGCTCATTTACTTGTCCAACTTGTGATGCTGACAAAGAATCATTTCAAGAAATTGAAATGCCACAATAAATTAAAAAAGCACTTGTATTTATTTACAAGTGCTTTTTTAATACCCCATAATCTAACAATCCTTGATATGGATCTCCTTTTATTCCCAATAACTTTGAAAAAGCGGGTTCAGTTTTAATACCTAACTTTTTCAAAGCTAATACCTCCTGCCTAAAGTCCTCTCCTTTTTCTTTCAAAATAGAATACTCTATCAACATATGCCTGTAGGCATTTTGCAAAGACACAGGTTTATCTTCTCCATATATCTCAAACTGAAATCCTTCAAACTCAAAAGAAGATAGAATAAATTGGTCTTTCTCTTCTAATTTGAAATGTTGATGGGATTGAAAGTTTTCATTTAGTAAATGTATAAACCGTTGCCTATCCTTTACTTCACAAATTAAATCAAGATCACTCTCAGGTAAATTTATTTCAATGGGTATAGTACCAGCTAAGGTGATATCAAAATCTTTTAAAATATGTACGATTTTACTTTTCAATAACACCTTATATGAAGCTTGCTGAATGGAATTCCCTTTCGACAAATATTCAATAGATTTGAAATCTCTCATATCCTAAGGATGTGAAAATACCCAATGAGAACCATCTTCAAAATATTCTTTCTTCCAAATAGGCACTGTTTCTTTTAAAGTATTTATAGCATACTGACAGCCATCGAAGCTCGCTTTTCTGTGCGGTGTTGACACAGCAATCACAACTGCGATTTCTCCTACAAGGCAATCACCGATAGCATGAACTATACTTACCTTATCTGCCTGATATTTTTCTTTCACACTATTAGCAATTTTCTCCAATTCTGAAATGGCCATTGGTGTATAAGATTCAAAGAATAGCTTTGTTACTTTATTTCCTGTTGGATTATCTCTTACTGTTCCAATAAATACATCAATCGCTCCACAATAGTCCGATTTGACACTATCTATTATCTCAGCTACATTTATTTCTTTTGTCTCTTTTAACTCAATCATAGTCTTGTCAATTATTTATATCATCCCCCTGACATTGGTGGAATTAAAGCCACCTCATCATTACTCGTCACTTTTTCGGTACCATCAGCATGCTCGCCATTGACAGCAAGAGCAATAGATCTTAGTTTGGACAATTCTGGATACTTTACTTTTAGCTCTTCTAATAATTGACTAGAAGTTTGTTCTGATTGTGACAATTCCCAGTCTAGAATATTACCACCAATGATATCCTTAGCGATACCAAATAATAAAATTTTCATACTTAAAATTAAGCATATTCCTTGTGACAAATAAGTTCAGTCACAAGTTTTTATAATAAAAAAAAGGCATCTACCGAAGTAGATGCCTTTTAAAATCTTTTCTCTTAAGATTATAAAGAGATACCCATGAATGACATGAATGCTAATCCCATCAAACCAGTGATGATGAAAGTGATACCTAATCCTTTTAATGGATCTGGAACATTCGAGTATTTCATTTTCTCACGGATCGCTGCTAATGCAATAATTGCAATTAACCAACCGATACCTGAAGAGAAACCATATACACCTGCCTCAACAATAGTATATTCTCTTGGCACCATAAAGAATGCTGCACCTAAGATCGAACAGTTTACCGCGATCAGAGGAAGGAAAATACCTAGTGAACCATAAAGTGATGGAGAGAATTTCTCAATAATCATTTCCACTAACTGTACAGTCGAAGCTACTACAGCAATGAATAAGATATATGTTAAGAAGTCCAAGCTTACGCCTGCATACTGCTCACCTAACCAAGATAAAGCACCTTCTTTTAAGATATAGTTATAAACTAACCAGTTTAGTGGTACAGTAATCGTTAATACGAATGTTACCGCAGCACCAAGACCTAATGCTGTGTCCACTTTCTTAGATACGGCCAAATAAGAACACATTCCTAAGAAATAGGCGAACACCATGTTGTCGATAAAGATCGACTTGATTGCCAGATTTAATAAATCCATTTTGTGATCGTTTTTTTAAGATGATTGTTCTAAGCCTCTTCTACGTAACCGTTTCTCCAACGCTGAACCCAAATGATTAAACCGATGATAATGAAGGCACCTACTGGTGAAGTCATTAAACCATTGTTCACATAAGCTTCAGGTAAAACACGGATATCAAATAAAGTTCCTGATCCTAATAACTCTCTAAAGAAAGCTACAATCAAGATAACCCATGCATATCCAAATGAAGAACCAAGACCATCAAGAATTGAATCATAAGGTTTGTTCGCCATGGCGAAAGCTTCCAAACGACCCATTACAATACAGTTTGTAATGATTAGACCTACATATACACCTACTACTTTTGATACATCATATAAGTAAGCTTTCAATACTTGGTCTACAATAATTACAAGTGATGCTACAATACCCAACTGAACGATGATACGAATACGTTGAGGAATTGCGTTACGTAAAAGCGATACAATTAAGTTAGAGAAGATTACTACGAATGTAACGGCAATTGACATTACTAACGTAGGCTCTAATTTTGATGTTACCGCTAAAGCTGAACAGATACCCAATACTTGTACTGTTACTGGGTTATCGTCATCCAAAGGATCAGTCACGATCGCTTTTCTTCTCTTAGAGAATAAAGCTTCTGACTTTTTTGCTGCTACAGTTTCTGTGCTCATTTCTTTCGCTTTTTGCTGTTTTATAAATTAACAAATTTCGATCTACTGGGCCATAGAAACCGCAGAAGCACCTTTTTCTAAAAATGGCTTATACTCTTTCAAGTATCTGTCAACCATTTCGTTTAGACCATTTGCAGTAAGAGTTGCACCTGACAAACCATCAACTTCATAGTTAGGTAGATCTGCATGACCTTCACCTTTAACCATAAAGATTGGTGTAAGCTTACCACCATTAAAGATCTTTTTACCAATGTATCGGTCTTGTACTTCCTTATCACCGATTCTAGCTCCTAAACCTGGAGTTTCACCTTTGTGAGAGAATACTACACCTCTTACAGTCTGAAGATCTGAGTTTAACGCGAAGTAACCCCAGATGTCATTCCAAAGACCGTAACCATACATAGGTAAAATATAGCTATCAACACTCTTACCATCTTTACTCATGAATTTGTAAATAGGTAAAATTGCGTCTTGACCTTTCTTTAATTTTTTCCATTCTTTTGAAATATCTAATTTCTGAAGAACAGCTGCATCAATTGCTTTACCGTTGATACCTACCACTTGGATACGGTTATCATAAACTTGAGCAATTTCTGACTTTGGAGACTCACTCATTTCTGGAAGTACTGAAAGCATAATTTGCTTTTTAGTATCCAAAGCGATCTCTTCTTTTTGCTTCTCGTTAAGAGAAACTGCAGTAAAAGACAATACACCACCAAGGATAATCGTCATTGCTACTGCAAAACCGATGACATAACCGTTAGACTGTTGCACGTTTTAATCTTCGTTTTTTGTTTGCATTTACTACATAATGGTCAATCAATGGAGCTAAAACGTTCATAAGAAGAATAGCTAACATGATGCCTTCTGGGTACGCCGGGTTTAACACACGGATAATTACCGTCATTACACCGATAAACGCACCATAAATCCACTTACCTGTGTTTGTTTGAGAAGCAGAAACTGGGTCTGTTGCCATAAACACGATACCGAAAGCAAAACCACCAACAATTAAGTGATAGTATGCAGGCATTTGTAAGTAAGTAGCACCTTCTGGAGCAAGAACGTTTAATAAAACACCCATTGCTAACGCACCTAAGATACCAGAAACGATAATTCTGTAATCTGCAACACGAGTCCAGATTAATACTAAAGCACCAATCAAACACATTAATGCAGAAGTTTCACCAATAGAACCTGGGATTAAACCGATGAATGAAGTCATTGCCAACTCTGCAGGAGATTGAACCCAATGCGCATTATTCGCAACAAAATCAGCAACAGCAGTACCTGTGTTTTGAGCTTCTACAGCTAAACCTAGGAAAGTTGCACCAGTATAACCGTCAACAGTTGAAAGACCTTCGCCTAATTCGATCCACACTTTATCACCAGAGATTTGAGCAGGATAAGCGAAGTATAAGAATGCACGAGCAGTTAATGCTACGTTCAAGATGTTCATACCTACACCCCCAAAAACTTCCTTAGCGATTAACACTGCAAAAGCAGATGCTAAACCAACTTGCCATAAAGGTAAAGAAGCTGGAACTACTAGAGGAATTAAGATACCTGTTACAAGGAAACCCTCTGTAATTGGGTGATTTCTAAATACTGCGAATGCTGATTCAACAGCACCACCTGCAGCATAAGAAACTATAATTAAAGGTAAAGCCAACTTCAAACCAAATAAGAATTGAGAAACAAATGATGCTGTCTCAGGATCTTGAGTGGCAATTGAATGCTGGTAACCTACATTCCAAATACCAAAAATAATTGCAGGTAAAAGAGCGATAACTACTGTAAACATAACACGCTTTAAGTCTACAGCGTCACGAACTTGAACACCTTTTGATTTTGTTACATCCGGAGGAGTAAACATAAAGGTTTCACCTGCTTCGAAAACATAGTAAAGCTTTTCAAGCTTACCGCCCTTTTCGAATAAAGGCTTTTGTTTTTCTAAGAGATCGTGTAAAAATTTCATTACTTCTTAAGCTATTTATACTTAATAATTTTGCACCTAAATTAGTCCAAACGCATTGTATCCAAACCTTGACGAACGATTGATTGGATGTCATGCTTAGATACATCAATAAATTCGCAAAGAGCTAAATCCTCTTCTGCAACTTCATAAATACCTAAAGCTTCCATATTCTCATAATCGTAAGCTAGGATGGCCTTCAACAAATACATTGGGTAAATGTCCATAGGAACCACTTTTTCAAATGCTCCAGTAACAGCAAATGGTCTGTCTTGACCGTTTGTGTTAGTATCTAAAGCATATTCTTTTTTAGTTGATCCTAATAAACCAAATGCTTTGTGGAAAGATAAACGGTTTGTAATTGGTGCTAACCACCCATCAGATAAGAAGAAACGAGATTTGTTACCTTCTTCTAGAGCAGTTACCATGTTCGAATAAAAACCTAAGAAACCATCTTTAGTAATTTTAGAACCAGTTAAGATGTTTCCTGAAACTACACGAACATTATCTCCCTTAATTTTCGCAGCTGCGATTGTATCTACGCATCCACCTACATATGTTTCTACATACTCTGGTTGATCAGCTTTTGGTCCTGCAACAGCGACAACTCTCTTTGCATCATACTTTCCATCTTTGAAAAGTTTACCAATTTGAGCTAAACCTTCAGGTGAGATTGTCCAAACTACGTCGTTCACATTAGCAATTGGTGCAGTATGGTGAATTTGAACACCTACATTACCTGCTGGGTGAGGACCAGTAAATTTGTTTTTCTCAACACCTACAATACCATCAAATATTTGAGATGGTTTTGCTCCATTTTGACCAACATAAACTTTAGAAGCAAACTTCTTAAGTACATCGATACCTACTTGAATGTAGCTTTCTTGTCCTTTTAAAGTAAACTCATAATTTGGTGCTAATGGATGGCTATCGAATGCAGATACAAAGATTGCTCTTGGTTGATCGGAAGGATCAGCAACGATTGCGTATGGACGACGAACTAAAAGTGGCCAAACACCGCTTTCTAACATCACTTCCTTCGCCTCGTCAGCACTGATTTGATCAACAGGCTTCACTGGGAATTCTTTGTATTCATTTTGACCGTCAGCTTGCACAACTACAGCAAGCAACTTACGACGTTCTCCTCGTTGAATTTCAACGATTTCGCCGCTTACAGGTGAAGTATATTTTATTGAATCTAGTTTCCCATCAATTAAGATTGGGTCACCTGCCTTAACTTTTGCGCCTACCTTAACCACAGCTTTCGGACGAATCATGCCCGGAAAGTCTTCTGGTTTTAAGGCGTACTTTTTGGGTGCATCAACGTTTTTGGCAATGCTTTCAGTAGCTTTGCCCACTAAGTTGATATCAAACCCTTGTTTTAATCTCACGTTATTAGACATCGGATATTATCGAGTGACAGAGTAAACGCTCCTATAATTTTCTTCGCAAACTTACTAAATTCAAATTTGCCATGAAACTTAAAACGGCACGGATTTTATATGAAATTCTAAAAATTACTGAATAACATTGATAAGATTGATTACTTTAACAAAATATTTGTAGTTTTTGTTATACGAAAAAAGGTATCTTGTTACGTTATATATAAAAAACAGTCATCAAACCTAACTAAATATGCAAACGGTGAATAATACTGAGATTGCTGCTATCTGGGATCAGATCAAGCATAGAAAAGATGTCATAACTATACACAACCTTCACTTTGTCAAGGTTTTAGACCAATCTTTACAAAACCCTCATCTAATTACTTGGGATTTCGACAACAGAGAAGTTTGTATTTCTGAAGTACCCTACGTTAACACTGTGGACGATGAGCCAATCAACCTAAAAGACTTCAAATATTTATGGGTGGTCAACGACAATCCAAGCAACCACGCCTTATTTAGAATCTTACTAAATAACGATGGTAGGACAATTGATTTGAAAACTTTATTCCATCCTGCACATCAGCAGCAAAAATTGGAGGTAAAGTACCTTCCATTTACAGCAGATAAAGAAGTAGTTGCTGAATAATTAGTCAATAAAAAAGGGAGTATAAACTCCCTTTATTTTTTATAGCTCAAAGATCACATCATCATTGGGTACTCTTACCCTTTCATTGTAGATCCCACCTTCAGCAGCAGGCCCACAACCGATAATCATACTTATTTCCGCATCTTTTGGAAGCTTCAATAACTTCTTCACTCGTTTACTATCGAAGCCTTCCATAGGACAAGTGTCATAACCTTCTGCTTTCATAGAATAAATAAAGGTCATGGCCGCCAAAGAAACACTTTTATGTAGAGTAACTCTTACATCAGTCTTCGTCACTTGTCTTACCATTGGCCTTTTGGTTCCGATTGCCCAAGCAAATATCTTCTTCCCTACACTTTTTAAACCCAACTTGTCATTGTTGTAAAGTGTTGGAATTAATTTTTCATAATAACTAAGTGCTCTTTTCTTAGACTTATCGTCCATACTAGGCTTTTCGTCAAAAGAAGACTTCATTTTTTCTAAATTAAACGAAGCTCTTTCTTTCCAAAGAGTTGGTCTAACTACAAATAAAACTAGTTCACGAGCTGTTGAAGCTGCCTTCTGTTTCATACATAAGTTAGCAACTTCCTTTTTCAAATCGTCAGATTTAATTCTATAGAATTCCCACATCTGCATGTTTGAACTGTTTGGAGACAATGTTGCTCTCTCTAAACTACGTTTTACAGCACCGTGATCGAACTCTACATCCTGATCATAAATTCTAACAGACCTTCTTGATTGTACTAAATCATCAAAATTCTTAGCGTTCGAAGTCATTTTATTTTGTCCTATTTCTTAAATTAATTGTCAGAATGTAAATCATTCTATGCAACAATAACATCAATTACCTATATATAATTGATTTACAATACTAATAAAGTTTAATTGATAGCAAATTTAATTAATCTCAAACAATCATGAGAAAGTTCATTTCAAAATTATCTATTATTATAAGTCTTATCGGCTTAACTTTTATACTTCATTCATGTTCAGAAACAACAGAAGAGCCAAATACTGTAGGTACAGTAACAATTCATATAAGTGATTTAACAAGTTATTCTGATGGTGAGGTAATAGAATTAAGAATCGTATCAAATAAAGATACAATACAATCAGGCTCTATCAATCAATTAACAGAAGTAATTGATTGTCAAAATACTCCATCAAATAACGGTGTGTATTCAGTTCAATTACCAACTGGCAGCTACAAGTTAGTGGCTTACAAGGATAATAAGAGTTATATTTTTGGCAATGAAAATGGTACAAGCTTCAACATTTCAACAGATGATTGTACTTTGATTTCATTAGGAGAAGCCGACTTTGAACAGGAAATTTTAAATGGCAACGTTACATTTTTTGCTAATAGTTCTGTTGGCTTTTCGAAACAACCTATCACAATTACTATAACAGATAAAAATGATGATGAGGTCACTAGAGGAGTATTAAGACAATATGCAAACAGCCCAGATTGTGGACTTGAAACTGCCAATGACGTCTTTACCATTGATCTACCGGCTGGAAACTATAATGTTTATGCCGTTGAAGCTGATTCTGACGACACTCAAGGTGCTTGGTTTACAGGTTTAGAAGGTTATTCATTAACGATCGAAGCAGGATCTTGTCAACGTTTTGTTTTAGGAGAAGATCCTTTTGAAGAACAAGACTCTCCTAATGCTAGAATAAAGAAAGGCTTAAAAATATTAACTATTAAACCTTTTATTGAACAGTAAATAATAAAAATGCCGATAAGCTTACGTTTATCGGCATTTTATTTATCCTCCAATCATTGACATAGAGTCTAGATTTTTATTTTTCTTTTCTTCTTCCCAACCAGATTTTTTCTTTAGGAGCAAATGCCCTTGAATACTATCGGCAATGTCTTGATCACCCAAGTCAGACCTTAATAAATCTCGAACATTTAATCCACTCTCTGAATATAGGCAATTTCGAATTTCACCAAGAGAGGTAATTCTTAAACGGTCACAAGTACCACAAAAAGTACGACTAAAGGCTGGTATAATACCTAGCGACCCTTTTAAAATGGAACTCTTATAAATTTGAGCAGTATTCGATTTATGAGAATTTACTTTTTCAAGCCCAATAAATGAATCTATAAGTACTTTTTCTATATCAAGGTGATTCCAAGATTTAGACACCTCCTTACCTGTTCCATTGAAAGGCATTTCTTCAATAAACCTCACCTCTACTGGCCATTTTAAGGCATATTTCGCCAATGGTACTATCTCCTCTGTATTCTTTCCTTCCATGACCACCATATTGATTTTCACTTTAAATCCTTTGGTAATCATTTGTTCTAAAGAAGAATAAACTTTATCAAAATCATCTCTTCTTGTTATTTCAAAAAATTTATGCTGAGTTGTGGCGTCCAAACTTAGATTTATATCTGTAATACCTATATTTATTAATTGATCAAGATATTCTTCTAATAAAACTCCGTTTGAAGTGATACCTACTTTTTTGATGCCTTCGATTTTCACTAATTCTGTAAGAAAATCCATCAGGCCTTTTCTTACAAATGGTTCCCCACCTGTTATTCTAACTTTTTCTACTCCATTTTCAGCCAAAATTCGTACTACTCGAAGCATCTCTTCAAAAGAAAGTAGACGATCTTTATTCACGAACTTCATCATCTCAGGCATACAATAGGTACACCTAAGGTTACATCTATCTGTAACGGCCAAACGAACGTATTTTATATCTCTATCGAATTTATCTGTTAGCATATTCTTGTTTTGATAACGCTAAGATACTAATAATAAAAAAACCTTGTAAATGATATCATCTACAAGGCCTTTTTTCAGTTGATTGATTCAACAATTATAACAAATTGGACTTTGTAAGGTCCTTATAAACTTCCCAAAGAACGAGTATCACAGCTACAGCAATACAAGGCTGAGCTACAAATACGAACAAGAACATTAAATAGGGTCCTTGAAATATGACATATGGAATTGAAATCGCTAACCCCACAATCACAAGCATTGCTTCTATAAATACTTTTCTCATTTCTTTCTAGATTAATTTTTTGAAACTGCAAGAGTTGAAATATATTCTTTAATTTCCTCTGGATTACTTACTGACATCACCTCTTTTACTTTAGGATCTGCCAACCATTTGTAATCTTTGTGTCCAGGAGTTCTTCTTGATGGTTCTGGATGGGCTCTACCATGACAGTTTAAACAAGAAATTGATGGATCATCTGATTTCAAGTTTTCAACGACCGGCTGATGTTCATCTACGGCCTCAAATGTTCTTGAACCTTCATGACATCCATAACAGTTCATTGAGTTAAACTCACCTCTGTATCGGATAGGCTCCTCATATGTCTTTGTTACATATCTCATTAGGTGGCGGTAACCATCTAATTTTGCTTTCATGGTTCCTTGAAAACCATAATCTGCGTGACAGCTGTAACATTCATGTTCTGCAATCCAACCGTTTTGATAGTGTCTAGCAGCTAATGTTTGAGATTTTTGATCAAACATCATGTCATTTGCCATTGGTGCCATTACGTGACAACTTTGACAAGCGGTAGACTCTTTTGTTGATACAAATACATGGTAATTACCAAGAAGAATTGCCAAGATTGGGAATAGCACAATCCCAACCAATACCATTCCTCTAACTGCGCCAGTAAGGTTATCGTTGAACCTGTTTTCTCTGAGTTTATACAGTAAGATCACTTCAACGATAAGGATCACTACTGCTAAAATATCTAATATTGTTTCCATTTATCGATGAAGATTAACTTAATTTTCTAACACTAATTGCTGTCACCTTATAGTCAGGTTCTTTTGAAATTGGATCATGATCATCAGATACTACATTGTTCACCATGAACTTAGCATCGTAGAAAGCTGCAAATACAACTCCCGGAGTTTCATGTTCAGAGACATCTACAATTCCTTGCATCTTACCTCTTGAGCTATCCACTTCAATTTTATCCCCTTTCTTAAGATCATGTAATCCTGCATCTTGAGGGTGGAAAACAAATCTACCTGGCCCTGCAGAATGTTTTAATTCTGGAACCCTAAATGTCATTGTACCTGTATGCCACTGAGAAATAACTCTACCTGTAGTTAGGAATAGTGGTCTTTCTGCTGACACATCTTCTTTACCTGCTTTGTATGGTCTTGCGAAAACAACCGCTTTACCGTCAGGTTTACCATAGAAGTAAACATCTTTTCCTTGCGGAACGAATGGATCTCCTGGGATATATCTTCTTACTGTACCAGGGTGATCAACTGTAGGACAAGGCCATTGAATACCTCTCTCCTTTTTCAGCCTCTCTCTTGTGATACCATAGAAGTTATATTTTGAAGCCTTAGAGATTGTTCTATACTCATCCCAGCATTCTGCAGATGTTTTGTAAGAAATTAGATCTCCTTTACCCATACGATTTGCAAAATCCACTAGGATATCGAAATCTGAACGAGCTTCACCAACTGGTTCTCTTAATTTTTCAATTAATTGATATCTTCTTTCTGTCTGACCATAAACACCTTCTTTTTCGATGTATAAAGCTGCAGGTAATAAGATATCAGCATATTTTGCTGTCTCAGTATCAGCAAAAATTTCAGAAACTACCAAGAAAGCTTTTTCCATTCCTTCTCTATAGTATCTATTGTTTGGTAGAGACTGTGCAGGGTTAGTACACATAATTAATGCTGCCTTCACATCCCCTGTCACCATACCATCAAACATGGCTAATGCATGTCGACCTGGTTTTGGCGCAATGGTTCCCTCTGGAACTTTCCAAAGTTTTTCCATCTCTCTACGATGTTGTTCTTTAGCTATCAAACGACCGTTTGGCAACAAGTGAGCTAATGAACCCGTATCACGAACACCACCACAAGCATTTGATTGACCTGTTAAAGATAAAGGAGTTGCTCCCGGTCTACAGATCTGACCTGTAATAAGGTGAAGAGAGTTTAATGTATTATTTAAGAATACACCTTGAACTCTTTGGTTGATACCCATTGTCCAAAGTGACATTGTCGCTTTAGATGCAGCAAATTGATAAGCTACTTCTCTAATAAGACGTGGAGTAATCCCTAGTTCGTCAGCTACCTTTTCAGGTCTATAATCCTTCAGGAATTCCTTGTATTCCTCTAATGACATTTTGTTTTTGCCATCATTGAAATTAACATGCTTCTGAACAAAGTCCATGTCCATTAAATCCAACTCAGCAATTACACAACACATAGAGTTGATTAACAACATATCTTTACCTGGCAATACAGGTACATATATGTCTGCATGTTCTGCTGTTTTTGTTTTTCTTGGATCAACAACAATGATCTTTACATTCTTATCAGCCTTTTTACGCAACATAATACGCTCCCATAATGGTGGGTGACATTCGTACGCATTAGAACCAATTAAAAAGAATGTTTCTGCATGATCTATATCTACATAAGCCCCTGGAGGCTCATCTTTACCAAAAGTCTGAGTGTAACCTACAGCTGCAGATGCCATACAAAGTCTTGGATTACCATCGACGTTGTTAGAACCTAAACCTGCTTTAAATAACTTATTTGCTGTATAAGATTCTTCTATTAATAGTTGACCAGAGCCATAGAAACCGACACTTGTTGGGCCACTTTCAGCCATAGCTTCTTTGAACTTCTTTGTCATTAATGACATTGCTTCATCCCAAGATGCTTCAACAAATTTTCCGTTTTTCTTAATTTTTGGGGTTTTTAATCTTTCAGGGCTTTTCATTACTTTATCAAGCATTGAGCCTTTGATACAGATCACTCCTTTATTATGAGCTTCCTGATCACCTCTAACCCTTACTAATTTATCTTTATTCATACCCAGCATCACGCCACAACCTGTACCGCAATAACGACAAACAGATTTATGCCAAGATTTTACTGGTCCCTCATCAACGATTAATTCAGTTAATCCCCATCCACTTAATGCTGCTCCTCCTACAGCTACAGTACCACCTGTTAGTTTCAGGAAATCTCGTCTAGAGAGTCTTAAGTCATCTTTTTTCTCACTCATTGACAATAGTGTTTTTTAATAATTCCGATTAATATGAGTTCCTTTTCTTATTTATTTTATCTAACTCAAATTGAAAATACAATTTTGCAATTCAATTTGTAATACTATACACAATAAAAATAGTCTTTAATGACATAAGTCACCTATGAAATGTAATATTTATTAGTCTTCGTCCGGTTTTTAAAATTTAATATTGCATGTCATAAATTTTTGGATAATTTTATATTAAATAAATTCGTATTTAACTTATTTTTAATTTACTTATGTTAAAAAGATTACTAGCAATTCTAGCCATACTATCTTTCTATGGTACTACTTACGGACAAGACTTTAGTATCGACGCCCAAGTAAAACCTCGTTACGAACATAGAAATGGTTTTGGCCAATTACGCCCTACAGACAATAACGCCGATCGTCCTGCCGATTTTGTTTCCCAAAGAACAAGAATCAGAATGTTATTCAACGATAAGAGTGAAAAATTCAGAATGGGCTTCTCCATGCAAGATGTAAGAACTTGGGGTGAGATCGGAAACTTTGATTCTAAAGACAATGGTAACTTCAACATCCATGAAGCATGGGGTGAGTTATTATTCACAGACGCCTTTTCAGTAAAGGTAGGTCGCCAAGAAATTTCTTATGATGATCAAAGGATTTTTGGTGCTGTGGATTGGGCGCAACAAGCAAGAAGCCATGATGCTGCAATTTTCAAATATGAAAAAGGCTTTAAACTTCATGCAGGTTTTGCAATCTCTACTTTTGGAGAGTCTAACTACTACATTGAAAACGATGGCAATGCTTACAAAGCAATGCAATACTTATGGTTCCATAAAGATTTTGAAAACTTCAAGTTATCAGGTTTATTCCTTAATAATGGTGTAGAGCAAAACACTACAAACGCAGCTACACCTCAACCTGCAGATTTCGAAACAGTATATTCTCAGACTTTAGGTGCTCATGGTGAGTGGAGACCAGGTAAATTTGGCTTAAACGCATCATTCTACTATCAATTCGGTAAAACTGGAGCTGCAAAACAAGATATCTCAGCATACAATGCATTACTTGAGTTATTATTCAATGCAAATGAAAAGTTAGGATTTATCGTAGGTGGTGAAATGTTATCTGGTACTGCATATGATGAGACTGAAACATATATGACATTTAACCCATTCTATGGTACAAACCACAAATTCAACGGTCACATGGATTACTTCTATGTAGGTGGCAGAATGCCAAGAGGTGGTTTAACTGACTTATATGTTGGTGCTACGTATAAATTCGATAAAGATTGGAATGTATATGGTAGATACCACTACTTTGCTTCAGCCGCAACAATTGCAGATAACAATGGAAATGAACTTGACAGTGGTTTAGGTAGTGAAATTGATTTGATCATCAATTATAAATTCAACAAATATATCACAATCCAAGGTGGTTGGTCAGGTATGTTTGCTACTGACTCGATGGTTTACTCTACAGCACAAAACAATGCTGGTGACCCTAACAAGTTTAACAACTGGGGTTGGATGGGCTTAGTAATCAAGCCTACATTGTTCACAACAAAGAAAAAAGAAGTTGCGGCTAACTAATAGCTAGCACTTACTAGAATAAAAAAAAAGAGAGTGATTTTAAATAATCACTCTCTTTTTTGTTTATTAATGCTTGTATTATGCTCCTATTTTAGCTTTTGCGAGCTTTAATATACTTGCAACCTGTTCTTCTATCGTTAAGCCTGAAGTATCAACTACCACAGCGTCATCTGCTTTTTTCAAAGGGCTTTCTTTTCTTGTCGAATCGATATGATCTCTATTCTCAATATCAGCAATAACATCTTCTAAAGAAGTTGATACGCCTTTTGACTCCATTTCTTTTAAACGACGCTTCGCTCTCACCTTTACATCTGCAGTCATAAATACTTTCAGCTCGGCATTTGGAAAAACTACAGTACCGATATCTCTACCATCCATAACTATTCCTTTATCCTTTCCCATCGTTTGTTGCTCCTTTACACAGAATACTCTTACTTCTTTTATCGCAGCAACATCACTCACTCTACTAGTAATTTCCATGTTACGAATAAATGGCTCTACATTTTGACCATTTACATGTACTTCGCCGATTCCTGTAGAGGGGTTCAATACAAATTTCAAAGATATTTTTGACAAGGCTTTGTTTACATCATTGATATCTGCGATGTCTACTTCGTTAGTTAGGAAGTTATGAGTTACCGCTCGATACATAGCACCCGTATCTATAAAAACATAATTTAATTCTTTTGCTACCGCCTTTGCTGTTGTGCTTTTTCCACAACCGGCATGTCCGTCAAGGGCTATAATAATTTTCTCCATTTGATTTTTTGTCTTTGTAACCTATGAATAGATCAGAAATAAATATACAAAAGAAAACCCTACACAGGTGGACTGTATAGGGTTTTCGCAATAATATATTTTCAACTAGTTCTTCTTGAACAGTCTTTGGATCATTACTGTATAGTAGTCAGTATCAAATAACTTAACATCATTCTTCGCTTGGAATGTAAAGAAAAGACCAAACACAAGTAAGAAGATATTTGACAACCAAGTACCTAAAATTGGATCAATTAATAATTCTTTGGCCATTTTCTCTCCTGTAATAGTCAAGATATAGTAAATCACAAAGAAAAATACTGAAACCAATACAGGAACACCTAAACCACCTTTCTTAATAATCGCTCCTAATGGTGCTCCAATCATAAACATCAATAAGATCGCTACAGCTGTAGAGATTTTCTTTTGAACGTCAATAGTATAACGAACATCCTCTCTAATCTGATTCTTATGTCTTGATGCATTTGATTTTAAAACATTGTAGAAACTTGAAGCACTGTTGTAAGCTGAAGACGCAATACGAAGCTTATTATCCTTTGTATTTGGATCATATTTTTTCTTCGTTACCTTATCAGCATTGTGCTCATTTTTATGAGATGTATGACGGTAGTAGAACTGAGTCTCCCCATTTTTGGCAAGCATAGAACTATAATCCACCATTGCTTTTTCTAATGAATCCTGCTCTACTTTTAGTTGAGAGCTTGTTTTCATTAGGTTATGTCCCATAAATAAATCTTCTCTAGTTTCATTCATTGCGTAGGAATCCATACTGAAATAGAAGATTGATGAATCAAACTCTGAATGAACGTATTGAATATCTGCTTTTGATTTCTTATCCTCTACCTCACTGTATGCGTTACCTTCAAATAGTGTCAGCATTAGATAAGAATCATTATTGATTAATTCCATTTTACCATGATTGGCAAGGATAACTTCTTTATTACCGCGGTGCCCTTCATGTTTGTAGATAATCACATCATGAATACCAATACCATCTTCATCCTTTTTAGCTACTTTGATACTGTAACCATCCAAACCATCATAGAATGCACCTTCTTTAAGGTTCATTGTTGGTTTTGTCTGTTTGATATCATAAAGTAAGCTATAGGCCTTTAAGTTGGCGTGAGGTACTACTGTATCGTTATAAATTAGTTGGAAAAGCGTAACGACAATAGTGAAAAAGAAAACTGGACGAAGTACTCTAAGTAATGATATACCTGCCCCTTTAATTGCTGTTAACTCTGAATGTTGCCCTAAACTACCATAAGTCATTAACGATGCTAATAAGACAGCAAGCGGTAATGATACAGGAACTAACGCTAGTGCAAACCAAAAGAATAACTCAGCATACACATCATAACCTAAATCTTTGCCTAGAAAATAGACAAATTTAGAGATCATATACTGTGACCAAAAAATAAAAAGTACCACTGCTGATGTTAATGCAAATGGACCTATGTATTGTTTTAATAATAGCTTATCTAGCTTCTTCATATTTTGTTGTGTGATTTCTACAACACCCAAGATATATTCAAGAGTATCGCAAATCTAAAAAACTGCTTACTATTTTATATTATGAATAGTTACCTATTGTATTATTTTTAAAACTTTAACAACCTTTTATTCTGTATAATCATATAAAACATCTTCAATCGACTCCATTTTAGAACTAGAATATTTACCACTAGTTACATGAAGAATTTTTCCGTTCGCATCAAGAATAAAAAAATACGGATCATCTTTATCACCTAACTTCAATTTTTCTCTGTATTCTTTTACACTTCCTAATATGATGACAATATTATCATGCAACTTCTTATCGATATTCTTTTTCATGGAAGATTTCAGAGTTTTCTCCGCTGCTTTAGCAATACCTCTCGCTAAAGCGACAAACTGAAGGTTTATATCGTATGTTGTTGACCCTCCAAATAGATCTGAGCTAGGAGGACTAATAAACGTATTGTAAAATGGCTGCATCCATGTCTCTAAGTTGGCTTGTGATTTTTTTGAGTAAGCCACTCCCACAATAGAAATCTTTCCTTTTACAGCATCTGGTAAAATAACATTTTTATCTACCAAGGAAACTCCTTCCATTTTAGGAAACATTTTTCCTTTTTGCCCAAAAGCAGTGAATGTCAACAATAAGAATATTATTATGGTTTGAATAGTTTTCATAAGGTTATAGGTCTACTTGATGTGATTTAATGTTTTCAGTATATAACAATATAAGTTTGATATCTTTAAATCCCATAGATTTTAAAGTTCTACCATATCTTTTAATTTGTTCCTCATGCTCTTTATTAAAAGAACCTGTTTTATAATCAATCACCACTACTTCCTCTCCTTTCAACAATAGTCTATCTGGGCGATCAATCACAGAAGCTTTCATTAATTCTTTTTTTGGAGAAACTATTTCTGACTCATTTAAAACAATATACCCGCTATTACCATCAAAATATTGTTTTATTTCTTCATCATTGATAATCTGTAGTATGTGATCTCGGTAATCTGTAACATCTTCTTTGTCAATATATCCTTTCGACTTTAAGAAGGCGATGGCATCTTCTACATCTTCAGCAAATCTGATTTTTTCGAATGCTTTATGAAGTAAAATACCTTTATCTTTTGCCAACAACCTATCCTCTAGAGAAATTACTTTTTCACCTATTTCAAGTGATCCACTTTTCATACGAAGCTTATCCGTATTATCAGTATGGATAATTTCTCTACGATTTTCAGGTTCAACAGCGGCTTTTTCCTTATTCACAACTTTTTCGTCTTCAAAAAATCTAAATTCTTTGAATACAATTTCATCTATCGTGGTAGAAGCCTCTTCTAGAACATCAAAATCACTTTGACCTGTTGCAAACGATATAAAGTCTATCATAGGATTGGCTACTGACGATGCTGTTTTCTTCTTAAGGTCTTCATTTAAGAAAATATGGAGATAGTTTTTTGCTCTTGTTGTAGCAACATACAACATATTGATAGCATCGATATATACATCCCTTATTTCTTGATTGTAACCTTCTTCAAAATCTGTCCCTTCTAATTTGGAAGATATACCTAACTGAACCGCTGACAACTCAGGTACTAGATTATTATTTTCCCAATCGAACCACTTGGAATCATTAGTACGTGGAGTAGTTGACCAATCTGCAAAGGGTAATAAGACGACTGGAAACTCTAAACCTTTCGATTTATGAATACTAAATATTCGTACTGCATTTATATTTTCAGGAACACTTAGTGCCTCTTTTTCCTTAAGCAACTCCCATTTACTTAGAAATTCTTGAGCACTATTACCATTTCTGGTAGAATGTTGAAGCACAGTCCCCAAAAATTTCATTTGATACGCCTGCTCCGTTGTTCTTTTATTTAACTTAAAAGTTTTGATCAAAAATTCAATTTGATCGAATAACGTTTTCCTTCTAAACGTAGATACCGAAAATTCAACATCAAACTCTTTTTTGATAAATTCTTCAAAGTTCTGATGTGTTGCACATTCAGCTACCGCCTCTCCAATTCTAGCGTATTCATCTCCATGAATTTGAGTAGGCGCTTGATTCACAGTTTCCCAACGCAGTGATTTCACATCATTGTAATGAGCATACAGGAATCTGGCAATTTTCATGAATAAAATCTTATCAGCTCTACGAACTAGAAGTCGGATCATATTCACAATAAATTGTACAGATGGAGCAGAATTCACCAATAACGATTCGGATGATATTACTTCAATACCTTCCTGAACCAATTTTTCAGCAATCGCAGCACCATGTTTATTAAAACGTACTAGAATAGCAATATCCTTATAGTCGTAGTTTTTTTCATTGACTAGGTGTTCAATTTCATCTGTAATCCTTTGTAATGAAGGGGCTTCATATAAATCTTTATTCCCATCTTTTTGACAGGCTGTCAACCTTACTTGACCACCAACTTTCTTTACAATTCCTTGCTCCCCCCCAAGATAAAACTTAGACAAAAGCTCATCATTTTTCTGTGTTCTAATAAATTCATACAATGAGTTATTAAAACGAATGATATTGGGGCTACTTCTATAGTTCTTTCCTAGTTTCTTGGGATCTCCATCTTGCTTTAAGACATATTCCTCTTCTTCAAGAGCTGTACCTTTTGCGGTGGGTATTTCAGGAAGGTCTACCAACATCTCAGCCTTTCCTCCCCTCCAACGGTAAATAGATTGTTTTGCATCTCCTACTACCAAACATTCACCCTCATACATTGATAACGAATGGGCCACTAATGGTATCAAATTATGCCATTGTGTTTTTGAAGTATCTTGAAACTCATCTATCAAAATATGAAAATACTTTTCACCTAAGCGCTCATACAAATAGGGCATCGGAGATTCTTCAACAATTTTATTGATGTTCTCACCAATCTCAGAGATATGCACCCACCCCTGCTCTTCTTTCATGTTTGCCATCTCCTCTTTCAATACTTGGGCAGTAATTAAAAGGTAGATTTTATCGTAAACATTTTTAATCAACTGAGTATCTCCAACTAATTTCAATAGTTCTTCAATACCATTCTGATAAATTGGCAAAGCTGCATCGTATCCTGCGGGTGCCTTCTTGTAATTAGGTGCTGTAGCGATTGCCCTGCCGGTATCTCCTTCAAGCGCTTTTATTACTGTATTTGTAAGTTTGGTATTTACTTTCGCAATATCTCCTTCAAAACGTTTTAAAAAGCCTCCAACATTTTTTGCAAGGTCTTCTACAGGTGCCCCTGCATTTGACAGATCCAATTTTAGCTTTTCCAGAAGTTCATCTTTCTTCGTCTGATTATCCTCATAGATAATCTTTTTTAAACGTTTGGCAAGCTTAGAATATTCTTCAATATTCATTTCAGTCTTTGTCACCGGATTGGTTCCAAGTTTATTGATAATCCCTCTTTGGTCTTCATCGAATAATGCTTTACCAAATGATTTAATCTGAGGAACAACATTCCAACTCGATTCTTCTTCTGCTTTTTTGATAGAAAAAGTTTCTAATGCCTCAGTTAACAACAAGTGTTCTTCTTGCCCTAACTTATCCATCAGTACATAAGTAGCATCTTCTAATAAGCTATCGGCATCAAGTACTAGCTCATAATTAAACGGGAAGTTCAAATCTCGCTTGAAAGCCTGTGCAATTTTCTGACTAAATGCATCAATAGTACTTACCGAAAAATTAGAGTATCCATGAAGGATCCTTTGATGTACTTGTGAGGATCTATTTTTAATTCTATTAAACAGAACTTTTTCATCCGGATGAGCCTCTTGTTCTGGATTAGGATCATCTTCCTTTACACCATAAAATTCATTGACAATGGCTCTAAGCATATCATCAGAATTTTTATCAAAGGCATTCGCAAAGTTTTTCAGTTGAGATAAGATCCTTTCTTTCATTTCCGCTGTAGCCAGATTGGTAAAGGTTACAGCAAGAATGTGTTTGTAATATTCAGGGTCAAACTCTTCATCAAATTTATTGATTTGAAGAGCTATTTTAATGTATTCTTTTGCTAATGTAAATGTCTTTCCAGCTCCTGCCGAAGATCTATATATCTTAAAGTTCTTACTTATCATTTTGCGTAATAATGAATCCTCTTTGTGATGATTATTTTTGGGTCGTCATTTTTTGATTCACCATCTCTCTATATGTTTTACCGACTGGAATCTCATGCTCTCCAATCCAAAGCATATGTTTTTCAAATGCTGTCACTTTACTGACATTGACAATATATGAGCGATGCACTCTCATAAAACCATATTGGTTCAGTTCCTTTTCTAGTTTAGTCAATGAGTTAAGGGATATAATTCTTGAATGATCTTCCAAAAAGTAAGAAACATACTCTTTTAGTCCTTCGATATATAAAATATCATTTGGTAATATCTTATGTGTCTTACTGTCCCCCTTAACAAACAAATGAGCCGGTTCTACTTCAGCAGTTCCTTGCTGATGACTGGACTTCATCTCAATTCTTTCTACTCCTTTATTGATAGCTTTAATAAACCTATCTAAAGAAAAAGGCTTTAACAGGTAATCTACTGTATCCAATTCATAGGATTGCACTGCATATTCAGAATATGCCGTAGTAAAAATCACAACAGGTTTAACTAGTAAAGATTTTACAAAATCGAGCCCAGAAAGTTCTGGCATCTGAATATCCAACAGCAAAATATCTATTTGTTCTTTTTGCATTATTTCCATTGCTTCCAATGGAGATTTACAACTCGCTACTTCATGAAGATAGGGTATCTTCTGAACATATACCGACAATAAGTTTCTCGCTAATTGTTCATCATCAACAATTAAGCAGTTGTAAGTTTTTTGCATGTTAAAACCTAAATATTTACTGAAAAGTCTTTAAAAAGAAAATGAGTTATCCAATGCGATCACAAAAGTAAATAGGGAACTTTTGTTTGTCTTTATTTCATTTGAAAAAAATGACTTTCTATCATTAGAACTACTAAGATCTAAAACAACGGTTAACTTTTCAACCCAATTTCTACAATCATCTGCATTGATTTATTAGATTTGTGAGAATTTTTTACATTATAACAATGAGTGGAGAAACTATTAAAATTATTATAGTTGCAATTCTAACAGGAGAATTTGTATTAGAAAGAGCGCTAAGTTACCTCAATATCAAGGCAATGAGCAACAAACTCCCTTCTAAATTAGAAGGCTTGTATGATGCTGCCGAATATAAAAAGTCACAAGATTATCAAGCTGAAAAAGATCGATTAGGTTTATATAGTAGTGCTGCCAGCTATATTTTAACAATGGTTTTATTACTATCAGGAGGATATGCATGGATTGATGAGTTCGCAAGAGACTCATTTTCATCAAATACTATGGAAGTATTGGTCTTCTTTGCCATTATTGCATTGATCTCTGATGTTATCAGTATACCTTTTGAATTATACAATACATTTAAGATTGAAGAAAAATTCGGATTCAATAAGATGACGGTTTCTACCTTTATAATGGATAAACTTAAGGGTTATGTTCTAGGTGGGGCTATTGGAGGCTTATTGATCTGGGGTTTTGTTTCATTCTACTCTAACTTCCCTGATACTTATTGGGTAATTGCATGGGTTGTCTTTATGCTTTTTGCGTTGGGCGCAACAATGTTCTATGCGAACGTTATCTTACCATTATTCAATAAATTAACTCCTTTAGAAGAAGGCGAACTACTTACTGCGATCAACAACTACGCACAAAAAGTAGATTTCCCTTTAGGTAAAATTATGATTATGGATGGATCTAAACGTTCAACTAAAGCAAATGCATTCTTTAGTGGTTTAGGTGGAAATAAAAATATTGTATTATATGATACACTAGTAGAGAAATTATCTACTGATGAGATTGTTGCTGTTTTAGCCCATGAGGTTGGACACTATAAGAGAAAGCACACTTTACAAATGTTCTTGATCACTGCTGTAAATATGTTTGTGACTTTATGGTTATTAAGTCTGTTTATTGATTCTAAAGAGCTTCAAATTGCAATGGGAGCGGATACTTTTGCTCAAGCAAGCAGTTTTTTTAGAGGAACAACAGGAAGCTACTTATCACCATTAAACTTGGTCGCATTCTCTATGCTTTATAGCCCTATTTCAATGATTACAGGCTTAGTGGTGAATGCCTTCTCAAGAAAGAATGAATTTGAGGCTGATGCATATGCTAAAGATACTTCTTCGAGTTCATCATTGATTGAGGCATTGAAAAAGCTATCTGTAGATTCACTTAGTAATCTAACACCGCATGAAAGCTATGTAAAAATGCACTACTCACATCCACCATTATTAAAAAGGATGGAAGCGATGGAAGGCTAACAAAAAAATCCCTTACCAGATTGAAATGGTAAGGGATTTTTTTATGCATCTATTTTGATATCGGAATTATAATTCTCGGGTAATAAATCGAGAATTGTTTTCTGATTTAAAATTTCTAATTGAGCATCTCGAACATCAAGCATTACTGCTTTCAACGTACAGTTCACTTCGTCGTCACAGTCTTCACAAGGCTCATAATAATTTAGACTTACACATGGTAAAGGAGCAATTGGACCTTCAATCATTCGATGTATATCACAAAGGGTTACCTCTTGCGGGTCTTTAATTAGATAATATCCTCCACCTTTTCCTTTCTTACTGCTTAAGATTCTACCTTTTCTTAGTTCTAGTAAGATACTTTCTAGAAACTTTTGAGAGATATGTTCTTTCTTAGCAATTTCAGAGATCAGAATCGGTCCGTCACCATATTTAGAAGCCAAAAATCGCAATGCCTTGAGTGCATATTTTGTCTTTTTGGATAACATATTTAGTCTATCGTTTTTATAAATTATATATAGTTCAACGCTAAAGTATATAAGATAATCATAAATAGCTATATTAATTCTATTCAATAACTAGATTTATAACAATTTCACTCGATTTTGTATGATTATTGAAAAACTAAATGTATCTATACTTATATTTTAGTTGAATAAGCTAGAATCGAACATTATTATCAATTTTAAAACAAGAGTTTGATACTCATTTTTTTGACGATGGACCAAATTCAAGAGTTTTTCGCTGTACTTTCTGAAGAACAGAAATACACACTTATTATAGCTGTTGTAGCTATCCTATTTGTATTGTTTAAAGTTGCCAAAGCAGTCATTCGTTTAGCAGTAATTGCAGCTATCGTAATCTTAGCGGCTATTGCCTACAATAAATTTGAACCGTCTGGAATCGAAAAATTTGGCAAAAAGGTAAAGCATAATGTAGAGAGCTCTATTAACTAACTCTCTTTTATTGAATTACATATTTTTATCTTCATAGTATTATCAAAAATAGTCATATATTATTTGTTAATATGTGAAGCATTTTGTTAATTAGGAGTGTGAAACATTTAACGATGTCTCACTACCTTTAACAATTAAAAAAGGGTTATCTATCATTGCGATAGTTAACCCTTTTTTGTTTTACTTTTTGATGAAGATAAAATCTCCACCTTCATCCCCTGTAGAATTAATGACACCAAATTGAGGTACATTTTCGGAGTTATTCATTACCGCTACTCTGAAACTATCAAACAATGATCTTGCACTGATATATTTCTCGGTATTTTCTAGCAATCGTTTTTGTAGATACTTTACAAATACACTTTCATCCGGTACCTCTTTAAGGGTTCCACTGGTCATCGCCTTTCTTGATGGCAACTTCTCCAAACTTTTTATCGATTTCTCTGCATCATCAAAAGCTGCCCTAGTTTTAAAAATACCTCCAGAGAAACAAGCATCAGAAACCAACAAAACATGTTTGGCTCTATATGAAGCGATATATTCTTTAATTGTTGAGTTTCTTACCCAATTTGCTGTACTTTTTGCCTTAGCATCAGATGGCAACCAATACCCTGCTTTTCTTCTTGGGTCCCAATGACCATGCCCCGCATAAAAGATAAGAATATGATCATTTTCAGTAGAAACCTCCATTAAATTATCTAATGTTTCAATAATCTGCTCTCTCGTAGGGCTCTTTAAAGAGATTACATTTTCTCTTGGGAAAGTATAGTTTGAAACTAATATTTCTTCTATAGAGGCAGCATCTCCTTCTGGTTTATCTAAGTTAGCTATTTTCTCATCCTGATATTGATTGATACCTATGATAACAGCTCTATATACAGGCTGTGGTTTATATTCAACAATATCAAAACCTAAATCAGAGAAAGGTGAGATTTTTGGCTGTGTATCTTCTTGCTTTTGTTGCTCTGCAGTCTTGCTTTCATCCGCTTGGTCTCCACTACGACTTTTTTCAACGGATGCATGTGCTTCACCCATCTGATCCTCTTCCTTCAACCCTGAAGTAAATACTTTAGACATATCGATGTATGCCAAAGAGCCATCTTTAGAATAATATGCCTTTTTCGCAATACCATCAATACAAGGAGAATGAGGGCTTCCTCCATTATTTAGAGCAACCATTGGCATTGGATCAGACCAAGAGCCATCATCACTTTTAGTCACATACATTACTTCATAATCGAAGCTTTCATCACTAATCTTAGATAAAAAAACCAACGTTTTACCATCAGGCATTATTCTCGGTTCTTTCTCACTGTAAAGGTTTACTGGTTCAGGAAGTTTTACAGGCTCTCCAAAATTTCCCTTTTTATCAATAGATGCATAGTAGATAGCATATTGTAAATTCATAGGATCTGATCCTTCTTTAAGTCTAGTAAAGTAAAGGCCATCTCCATTTTTGGTAATTGAAGGAAACATTTCATAACCACCTGAATTGATTATTTCAGGTAATAACTCCGGCTTACCCAACCTTCTACCCCAACGCTTTATTCTATACAAATCCGATCCATTTTCTCCATTAATGGCTGAGAAATAAATCCATCTACCATCATAGCTGATCATTGGACTTGTAGGGTACGGCATATCCTTAGGGATAACTAATTGAGTTGGAGGCATAAATTTACCATCGACTTTATTGGATAAGTAAAAGTCAAAACCTTCAGAATTTTCTCTAGCAAAGAGTAATGTCTTTCCATCCGAAGTAATACTAGGAAAACGTTCGTTGCCTTCCTGATTAAATTCATCTGGGAAAATTGTTTGTGAGTTGGCTGTTAGTGTTGCCAAAATCAATACGAAAAAAATAAAAATTTGACGTCTATTCACACTGCGAATTTTAAAGGGATTTATTATTCTTTATCTTTGCACGTTCTATAAGCAAGTCTGTGTATCTCAAGACAACTAATAAATTGCTCTTGACATGCAAAGATGTAGTTATAAAGTAATTAAGAAGTAACAAACTTCATACCTCAAAAGATGCAAATGCAAGTAGATAAAAAACAAAAGAAAAAGGAATCACCCATTTTAAGTATATTACTTAACATTGTCATCCCTTCTTTAGTGATGTCAAAATTAAGCGATCCTGAATACCTTGGCGATGTAAATTCAGTAATTATTGCCATCGCATTCCCGATAGTTTATGGTATTTATGATTTCTTCGACCGTAAAGAAATAAGTATTATCGCGGTTCTTGGACTTGTCAATGTAGCACTAACTGGAGGTATTAAATTATTGCATCTTCCTTCTGACCTTATTGCGATTAAAGAAGCTGCTGTACCTGGACTTATTGGTATTATTGTTTTCATCTCTACATTCACAAAGTACCCTTTAGTCGAGAAACTACTTTATAATGATACACTTCTTGATATCAATAAAATTGAAACACAATTAAAATTCAGAAATACGAAAGAACTTTTCAACAAAAGACTTAGAAACACTTCGTTTATGTTGGCCGGTTCATTCTTCTTATCCTCTGCATTAAATTATATCCTAGCAAAAATTATTATCAAAAGTGAATCACATACTATTGAATTCACTAAAGAACTAGGGCAAATGACTGCTTGGAGTTGGGTTGTCATTGCACTTCCTTCTACAATTGTGATGATGGCAGCATTAATGTATCTCATCAAAGGGGTGAAAGAGTTCACTGGTTTTGAGATGCAAGAAGTATTAGTAGGTTTTGAAGAGGAGAAAAAAGAAGAAGGAAAATAATATAGTTATGGCAATTGTTGATACATCAGTAGCTGAAGCTAAAAAAATATTAGATAAGGGTGGACTAATCGGTTTACCAACGGAAACAGTTTATGGTCTTGCAGGAAATGCACTAGACCCAGTAGCTGCTTCTAGTATCTTTGAGGTAAAAGCGAGACCAAGCTTTGACCCATTGATTGTACATAGTAGCTCTCTTGAAAGACTATCACCATTTATCAAAGACATACCAGAAGAAGCAAAAAAATTAGCAGACGAATTCTGGCCAGGTTCTTTAACTATGGTTTTACCTCGTTCTGAAAAGATTCACGATTTGATCACTTCAGGATTAGATACGGTAGCAGTAAGAGTACCTAATCATCCTTTGGCATTGGATTTACTTTCTCAATTAGATTACCCTGTTGCAGCACCTAGTGCTAATCCTTTTGGATATATTAGCCCTACTACTGCTCAACATGTAAATGATAAACTAGGGGATAAAATTGAGTATGTTTTAGACGGAGGCCCATGTCAGGTTGGTGTGGAATCCACTATCGTTGGTTTTCCAGAAGGAGTTCCAACTATTTACAGAAAAGGTGGTATTCCTATTGAAGAAATCGAAAGAGTAATCGGTCAAGTGAAAGTGAATGCTCAATCTTCTTCACAACCACAGGCTCCGGGAATGTTACATAGACACTATGCTCCCAATGCAAAATTATTACTTGGGAATATTGATGAAATGATTGAGGAATACAAAGACGAAAACTTTGTTACGATGTCATTTAATAAAAGCTTTCCTACTGTTTCAGAAGAGAAACAATTTAAGTTATCAGAAAGCGGTGATTTATCAGAAGCAGCAAGAAACTTATTTAAAACATTAAGAGCTATAGATAAGCTTAATCCATCCTTTATTCTTGGTGAATGGATGCCTGAAGAAGGACTTGGAAGAGCAATGAATGATAGAATAAAAAGAGCAGCTGCCTTAGGGTAACTGCTCTTTTTGCTTTTGGTTATTTTCTAATAAAAGATCAAATAAGATAAAGCATTTTGTACCATATCCTTTTTCTGATTCTACTTTTAATAGTCCATTATTTCTTTTTATAAAGTCTTGTACTAGGATCATTCCTAGACCAACACCTTTCTCACTTTTTGTACCTTTTGTGGAATATTGTACAGAAGGGTTTAATAGTTTCTTCAACTCTCCTTCTGTCATCCCAACACCATTGTCTTCGATCAACAATTCTACTTTATCTCCAATTCTTTTAGTGGAAATCCTAATTTGTCCGTTGCCATCATTCTTTGTAAACTTCATTGCATTAGACATTAGATTTCTTATAACACAATCCATACTATTATTATCTATATAACAATAATAGTCTTCCTCTAATTGGTAGCTTAATGTAATATTTTTCTCTTTTGCTATTCCGGATAAAAGATTGACATTTTTCTCAACCAGTGTATTCAATCTATTTTTCTTGCGATCAATTTTGATAGAATTTGAGGCAGATCTTGACCATGACAATAGATTATCCATCAACCCCATAATATTCTTCATAGAGGCATGCATATCTTTTGCTAACATTTTGATTTCATCAGCTGTAAACGCATTTGATCTTTCCATCAGTATCTTCAAGAAACCTATTTGCGTATTAATAGGGCCTTTTAAATCATGAGATATGATAGAAAAAAATTGATCCTTAACCTTATTCGATTCCATCAATTTCTTCTTAGAACTCATCAATTTTTCATTGCCCTGCTCTAATTCTTCAAATTGATTTTGAATCATATCGTACATCTCCTGGAAAGAATTGGCTAATGCGGCTACTTCTTTTGTAGGTCTCTTTAGCGATTTAAAATCAATAGGTGTTCCCGATTGCATATAACCACTTTCAATGACTCTTCTGGTTCTATCTTCTAAAACAGTAATAGGGAAAGAAACTCTTGAGGCTGTATAATAACCTACTAAAACGGTAAATAGTACTGCTACTAAGCTAATTAACAAATAAGAAAGTTTTATTTTCCACATTAGGGTAACAAACCTATTTGAGACATCTGTACTTAGTGAATCAAACTCCGATTCTATATACGCTGCCGTATTATGTAACTTCCCTTTTAATCCTTCTTGATTATTCTTACCAATCTTATATTGAAGTAAAACAATGTCATTAAAAATAGCTAAATACTTCTCTGCAGCAGCGCTTTCTTTTTTGTATCCATTATTTTTTTGGAGTAAATCAAGTAACTGCTCAGATGATTTATTTATTCTTAGTACATAGGATGTTTTTGGGTTTAAAAGATATTTCATTCCGTTCAACTGCATCTCGTTAAACAGCTTCACATATCTTTCTTCTTTTAATCCCGATAAGGTTTTTATGCTTTTGTAAAGTTCACCATACAAACCTGAGGTTTCAGAACCCAACTGTTTCTTGGCTTTGATTAATTGTTGTACAGTAATGTTGTATTTCTTAATTAAGCTATCGATAAATACAATATCATTTTCTAGCTTCCACTCATGAATTTGTTCATGGCTGATCAGCTTATCGATACTTACAGTGATGAGTTCCACTTTATTTTCTCGCTTAATCAATAGGTCTTCCAATCGATCAGAAGATAATGATGAAAATGGATGATTTTCAGCAGACAGTTCTGTAGCGTCTTCTTTTATTAAGTCCAAAACACTCACCTCCATACTCATTAACCAAGCTTTTACTTGATCGAGTTCTTCGCTTCTATGAATGTATTTGTAAGTAATAAAAGATATACAACTAAATAATATTGAAAAAGAGATAAATGCGGTAAGAATTCTCCCTCTTAAACTTCCATTGTTCATACCTCTGACGTTAGTTAGGCTGTTGGTAGTAATTACAGATTTACATAAATGAGAATGTTCAAAAATATGATTTTTTTCTTAGTTTAAAAACTTACAGTATTTTAAGTCCCAAAATAGTGGTATCATCGTCTTGAATACCGTCTCCTTTCCACTCCATATACGTTCTATTAATATAATCTTTCTGATTTTCAATAGACTCTATCTGCATATCAATTAATAGTTCTTTAAATCTCTCATGAGTGAACATCTCATTTTCAACGTTCTTTTGCTTCATAAAGCCATCACTAAACAGGTATAAACGACATTGTTTTATTCTGTTTAATGGTAGATAATGAGTATTATATTTAAGAGTTGTGTCTGCACCTAAACCTCCAATACCATAAGCATCTCCATTTAGTTCATCCAACACATCATCTCTAACTACAAAGACAGAGTGATTCGCTCCTGCAAATTCCATCATTTGTTTCTGACGATCCCAAACACATATCGATAAATTGACAGCACTATCAAATACTTTATCTCCTTTCTTTGTAATCTCTAATAATGATTTGTTCAATGACTCAAGAATTCTATCTGGGCTAGAAATCTTTTTCACCTTTACAGTTTCGTTGATCAATGACGTTAATATCATTCTTAATAATGCAGCATCAATATCTGACTTCCCTGTATCACCTAAAAAGAAAAATACTCTACTGTCTCTTTCATGGTACCAAATAAAATCACCTGATATATCATTTTTGGCACTATGGATATGGAAAAATTCTTCAACACTCGAATTGAACATTGTGTTATCAAAGAGTGGAGTCCTAAGTACTCTCTTCACAGACTTCAATTCATCATCCAACTGATGCTCCTGCTTTTCAATGACCTTATGCTGTTCATCTTTTATTCCATGTAGTTTCTTTTGTTCTTCCGTTTGGTGTGCAATAGTTTTTGTTGAAACCTCCATTTGCCCTGCCAAATCTTCCAATTGCTTTTGCAAGTGTTCTTTATCAGACATTAGGGTTTTCACTTCCTCGCTGATAATTTCCAACTTCTGCAACATATCATCAGTTATTCCACTATTCTGATGACTCTTAGCTAAGAAAGTCAATGGCTGATCTACCAAATCTTCCAATGCCCTTTTCAAGGCATAAATAGGTTTAGCGAGCTTTCTCCCTCCATAAATTACACCTAACAAGAAAAATGCAGCAATAATCGCCAAAAGGGCATTGACATAAATTCTTAACGTATCCCATTCGTAATAGGCAATATCTCTATCCCATTCTACGACGATAGACCAATCCAAACCAGCTCTTTTCAATGCAACAACATCAACCAATGCGTTGATACCATTTACAGAACTCACCTCTAAAATCTTATTTTCTTTACCCAGATTTCTCCACAGTGTACTATCTACCTTTTGAAGACCAATCACTGAGTTGTTTTTCTTAGCAACTTCTAGATCATCTAAAGAGTATCCTTCCTGTGACATTCTCAATAACACAGCAGAAGGGTTTTCCTTAAACTCCCTACTTGTTGTTCTTATTCTTCCATCACTACCGACTAGATAAATATCTGTATTATTAGAAGCAATTGGAGACATCATTTCCCAATCTCCAGGGGAATAACTATATGCGATAACATACTTACCTGTAGCAGATGTTTTAGTCAGAAGGTAACCTCTTAACTTACCAAGATTCAGTTTACTTGGCGATACATCTATCCAATAATGGTTTCTCTTGCCTTCCGCCAACATTCTAACCAACTTATCTCCATCCTTGGTAGTAAACAACGTAGAAAAGAAAGACTGACCAATTTCTACAAAGTTGGTTGAGGAGGCGATTACTTTACCATCTGCAGTATCGATAATATAGGCCTCCTTGGCATTTAATATTTTATTGAACTTTTGAAGTGTGTTGTTTAATTTGTAGAATTTCCAATAGGCAACATCTTTTTCATTACGCTTATCATTGAGCCATAATTGGTATAGGTAGGCAGACTTATCCAACTCACTATCTTCCATTAATTTAGAGAGTGCTTTAGCATCAAATTTCCCATTATTGATTTTACCAAATTGAGCATAGTTTCTATCATAATTTTTCTGATAGGCTTTTGGTGCAACTATATCATCTTTAACCTTTAGTAGTTGTTTCTTTAATCCGTTTAGTTCTTTGTCTGTTATTGTTTGAGATAAGCTTACTGCTGCAGCTTCTTTTTCTGAAAAATTCGTTTTTATAAAATCAGAGATAGCTAATGCTACGACTTCTAATCTGCTTTCTACAGCCTTCTTTTCAGTTTTTGTAATGATCGTATTGATCACAACAATTAGAAAAAATAAGGCAATAATGACGATAGTAAAAAAATAAGAAAATATACTAGATTGTATCTTTCTAAACATAATGATATGATCGTTTTGTACGTTTGGACTACCTGAGTGAGGTATATGGTTAGTGAAATTAAAATAATTTGCCCCAATATAAAAGTTTCATTGCAGATAAAGAACTTCTAAACAAATTGTATGACATAAAAAAACCCGACTGCATTTATGCAACCGGGTTCAATATATAAATCAATGAGATTATCTCATTTCTTTGTATTTGTTGATCAACTGATTTGTTGAAGAATCATGTGATTCTACTTTATCTTCATTAGTCAATTCAGGAAGAATTTTGTTAGCTAATTGCTTACCTAACTCTACACCCCATTGATCAAATGAGAAAATATTCCACATTACACCTTGAACAAAGATCTTATGCTCATACATAGCGATCAATGCACCTAAAGTAAACGGTGTTAGTTTCTTCATCAAGATTGAGTTTGTTGGACGGTTTCCTTCAAACACTTTGAAAGTCTTTAACTTTTCAATTTCAGCATCTGATTTACCTGCAGCTTTAAACTCAGCGACTACTACTTCTTCAGACTTACCTGTCATTAATGCTTCAGTCTGAGCGAAGAAGTTAGATAATAATTTTGGATGGTGATCACCAATTGGGTTTTGAGATACTGCAGGAGCAATAAAGTCTGCAGGAATCAATTTAGTACCTTGGTGGATTAACTGATAAAATGCATGTTGACCGTTTGTACCTGGTTCACCCCAAATAATAGGACCTGTTTGGTAATCTACGGGCTTACCTGATCTATCTACATACTTACCATTCGACTCCATATCACCTTGTTGGAAATATGCTGCAAAACGGTGCATGTATTGATCATATGGTAATAATGCATGAGATTCAGCACCAAAGAAGTTGTTATACCATACTCCTAAGACAGCAAGAATTACAGGAAGGTTTTCTTCAAACTCTGCTGTTTTAAAGTGGTTATCCATGGCATGAGCACCTTTCAATACTTCTTCGAAATTATCATACCCGATATTACATGCGATTGATAAACCAATAGCTGACCATAATGAGTAACGGCCACCAACCCAGTCCCAGAAACGGAACATGTTCTCTGGAGCAATACCAAACTCACGTACTTTTTCTTCGTTTGTCGATAAAGCAACGAAGTGCATCATGATATGATTTTCGCTTTTTGCAGCTTTAAGGAACCACTCCCTAGCTGAGTTAGCGTTAGTCATTGTCTCCTGCGTTGTAAACGTCTTAGAAGCAATGATAAACATTGTAGTTTCAGGATCTAACCCTTTTAATGTCTCAGAAATATGAGTTCCATCTACATTAGAAACGTAGTGAATATTAACATCAGTAGCATAAGGTTTTAATGCCTCAGTTACCATGTAAGGACCTAAGTCTGATCCACCAATACCGATGTTTACTACATCTGTAATAGATTTTCCAGAGTAACCTTTCCACTCACCAGAAATTACTTTAGTAGTAAATTCCTTCATTTGACGTAGTACATGGTTCACCTCTACCATAACATCTTCACCATCCACTTTCATTGGTTGGTTAGATTGGTTACGAAGTGCAACATGGAATACGGCTCTATCTTCAGTTTCATTGATGTGCTCACCATTGAACATGCTTTGAATACCTTCAGCAACTCCTGTCTCTTTTGCAAGATCCAAAAGCAACTTCATTGTTTCGTCGTTGATGATGTTCTTAGAGTAATCAACAAATATATCTTCAAAAGTTTGAGAGAATTTTTCTGCTCTCGAAGCGTCTGTATCAAAAAGATCCTTCATGTGCACATCTTTCATAGAGTTGAAGTGTGCTTCTAGGGCTTTCCAAGCCGCTGTTGATGTAGGATTAACTTGTTTCAACATGATATTATTAATATTATTTCAGTTACATATCTTAAAAAATGGAACCCATTCATCATAGGCTCCAAAGATTCCACAAAATTACACTTTCTAGGTATCGGAACAAGTAATTTCATGGTGTAGTTTGGTGATTTTTGTCCCTATTTTAGTTTGCAACGGATTGTTATTAAAGTATTTAACATTTAGTCAACAACATTCACTATTATTCATCTCTCAGGATTATAATTGTGTAATTTCAACACTAAAAACAAAAAAGCCTTTAGATCTAAATTTATGACCTAAAGGCTTTTATTTATTTTAATCGATTAAGATTATAAGAAGGCAAATTGCTCTACATCTTCTTTAGTAATTTCTGTCGGACTCATAATCGTCAGACGTTCCACTACATTTCTTAATTCACGAATATTTCCTGTCCATTCTGGCTCTTTCATTTTTTCAAGGGCCTCTTCTGTGATCTTCGTTTCAGGTTTACCGTATTCACCGGCAATATCCTTTAAGAACTTCTTCACTAACAATGGAATATCTTCTTTTCTATCTGAAAGAGATGGAACTTTAATAACAATAACACTTAATCTGTGATACAAATCTTCTCTGAAATCACCTGATTTAATCATTGCTTTAAGGTCTTTATTGGTTGCAGCAACAACTCTTACATTTACCTTAATTTCTTTATCTCCACCTACTCTAGTAATACGATTTTCCTGAAGTGCTCTTAATACTTTTGCTTGGGCAGAAAGGCTCATATCACCAATCTCATCCAAAAATAAAGTTCCTTCATTGGCTTGCTCGAATTTACCAATTCTTTGTTTGTGGGCTGATGTGAACGATCCTTTTTCATGGCCAAACAATTCTGATTCAATCAGTTCAGAAGGAATTGCAGCACAGTTCACTTCAACTAATTGTTGTTTTGAACGAGGGCTCTTACCATGGATCCATCTAGCTACAAGCTCTTTACCAGCACCGTTTGGTCCTGTCACCAATACTCTAGCTTCAGTTGGTGCTACTTTCTCAATAGTATCTTTCATTGCTACTACTGAGTCAGATTCACCTATAATATCGTACTTCTTAGCTACTTGCTTCTTTAATACTTTAGTTTCTTGTACTAAAGAGTTTTTATCTAAAGCATTTCTAACAGCTAATAAAAGTCTATTTAAATCGGGTGGTTTTGAAATGAAGTCAAAGGCACCTTTTTTAGTTGCATCTACAGCAATATCAATGTTTGCATGAGCAGAAATCATGATAAACTGAGGTGCTTTACCCATTTCCATTGCTTTTGTTAGTACTTCAATACCATCTTTCTTTGGCATTTTCACATCACATAGAGCAACATCATAGTTATTCACAACAAGCTTCTCTAACGCTTCCTCTCCGTCTTTCGCTTCATCTACTTCGTAGTTTTCAAACTCCAAAATTTCACGAAGAGTATAGCGGATGCTTTTTTCATCATCAATGATAAGAATCTTCTTTGGCATCCTATAATTTTTAGATTGTTTTATAAGTTTTTTACCAAGCTACTTCAACACAATAGTCCATTCCCTGGCAGTCTGCAAATTCAAAATCCATTTCTGCTTCTGGGAAAAATTTTGTTACCATTTCCATCACCTGAGCTACTTCTAGAGCACCTAATGGAGATTTTGTTGGAGGAGTTAGTATTGCTATTTCAAGTTTACTTGAAGAAACCTTGGGTTTAAAATAATTGCATTGCTTTTCAGTATCAGCAAGTAATGTTTCCAATGATTCGCCCGCAGCTGTAAAGTTCCTTCTCATATTGCCTGATTTTGAATTATATTCTAATGATAACCGCAAATATACACTTGCCTCCAAATTCAGAACTATTTTTCTGTAAAAAATTTTCAGCAAAGAACATTTATTAGTAGTTTTCAAAGTGAACAGACTAAGATTACTTATATCACCAACACATGAAAAAAAATTATAAAAAATTATTCCACCTCCATGCAAGAGCTGGGTTTGGGATCAATAAAACTGACGCCGACCGTATCATCAACACTGACAATTGGATCTCACCACTAACTGATATTGAAGATGTTGAGCTTCTAAAGTTCGATCTACCTGAAATCCCTGAAGGAAATATGGGCATGATGGAAGAAAACAAAAAGATGGAGATGCGTAAACAAATGCGTGTTTTATCCAAAGACATCAATATTGAGTGGATCAACCAAATGAGTAAAGGTAAAGATCCTTTAGTAGAAAAAATGACATTATTTTGGCATGGGCATTTCGCTTGCAGAATCGTTAATCCGTACGATGCCATACAGTATACAAATACCCTTAGGGAAAATGCTTTGGGTAATTTTAAGGACCTTGTCATGGGGGTTTCCAAATCATCTGCGATGATCAAGTATCTACACTTAAAACAAAATAATAAAAGAAAACCCAATGAAGATTTTGCCAGAGAACTTTGTGAACTGTTTACTCTAGGTAGAGATCAAGAATATACAGAACAAGATGTAAAAGAAATTGCAAGAAGTTTTACAGGGTGGTCCACTAAACGAAAATCCACTACTTTTTACTTCAATGAGAGGAAACACGACAATGGTGAAAAAGAAATTTTTGGAAAAACAGGCAACTTTGGAGGTGAAGATGTAATCAATATGATCCTCGAGAAGAAACAATGTGCTCGTTTTATCTCAACAAAAATCTATAAGGAATTTGTAAACCCAACAATAAACGAGAAAAACCTCGAAGAGATAACAGAAGTGATGTATGCCAATAACTATGATATTGGAAAAACAATGCATCATATTTTCTCCGCGAAATGGTTTTACTCAGATGAAAACATTGGCTGTAAAATTAAAAGTCCAATAGAGTTATTAGTTGGCCTTAAAAAGTCGTTTCAACTAGATCCTTTATACAAGAAATCTTGGATTGTTCTACAACGAAATCTCGATCAGGAATTATATATCCCACCAAATGTAGCAGGTTGGCCCGGAGACAAAAGCTGGATAGACAGTAGCCGCCTTGCCTTTAGGTTAAGATTACCATCTTTACTTTTAAATAATGGAGAAATCCCTCTTGCCTTCAAAGAAGATTATGATGTTGATCCTAATGAGGACAGAACAAAAATGAGAAAAATAGCAAAGTTCAAGTGTAACATAAGCTGGTCTGAAATTGAAGATAACTTTAAAGAAGATCCTAAAAAATGCACACTTGAAGAAATGATGGTTCGAGGAGAATTGTCAAAACAAGCATCCCAATATTTGAAAGACAATCAGTACGATAGTTTCAAAGAAAGAATCATCCAAATTATTTCACTTCCAGAATACCAACTTTGCTAACATCATGAAAAGAAGATCATTTTTAAAAAGAAGTTCATTAGTTGCTGCAGGCACAATGTTTACTCCAATGTTTTTACAACAGACATTAGGAAAAAACTTCAAAGAATATACAGGAAAAAGAGTTGTTATTATCCAATTTTCTGGTGGTAATGATGGATTGAATACAATTGTACCTTTCTTGGATGACAACTATTATAATGCTCGACCAAGTTTAGCATTAAAGAAAGCAGAAGTGATTAATCTTGCGAATGACTTAGGTATTAATGGGGAAATGAAAGGGTTTGCTGACCTGTTTCATAAAGGTTATGTTTCCATTATTAATAATGTAGGATATCCCAACCCCAATCGATCGCACTTCAGAAGTATGGATATTTGGCATACAGCAAGTGATTCTGATGAATATATTAGTACAGGATGGCTTGGAAGATATTTAGATTCTTATTGCACCTTTGCTAGAGAAGGAATTGAAATGGACAATACACTGTCCTTATCTATGAAAGGCAATAAGGTAAAAGGAATTGCTGTAGATAACCCTCAGACTTTTTACAATAGTCTAAATGTTTCTCAATTCGAGTCGCTAGCTAAATCCACCGATGATGACATGCTCAATGAAGACAACCAAGGGTATCTTTATAAAACACTTGCTGAAGCAAATCAATCGGCCAAATATGTCTACGAACATAGTAAGATTTACAAATCAAAATCTACTTTCCCGAAAAGTCAGCTCGGAAAAAATTTAAAATCCGTTGCAGAGATGATTCAATCAGGAATGGATAGCAAAGTTTATTATGCGTCTTTAGGTGGTTTTGATACTCATGCTTATCAAAAAGGAAAACAAAACTCTTTACTTAAAGATTATTCTGCTTCTGTAAGTGCTTTTGTTGAAGAATTAGAAAGAACAGACCATTTCAAAGATACGGTTATTATGACTTTTTCAGAGTTTGGTCGTAGAGTGAAACAAAATGCATCTGGCGGTACAGATCATGGTGCTGCAAACAATGTCTTTTTAATTGGTAAGAATTTAAAACAACCTGGATTTGTGAATGAAAACCCTAATCTGGAGAGTTTAAATAGAGGTGACTTAATACATTCGGTAGACTTTAGATCAGTTTATGCTGACCTGTTAGACAATTGGTTAAGTGTTAGTAGTTCCGAAATTTTGTCAAAAAAACATAAGACCTTACCCCTAGTCTAATATTCTTTTGAAATCACTTCGATTATTATTTATTTGCTATCGCTTTCAACTTTTTACATATATTTTGCAATAGACATATTCGAAAGATTTCGCTATGAAATATACTCACATACTAAAATTGGCTACGTTAATACTTCTACCATTGTTTTCTTGTCAACAAGAACAAAACAAAGAAGTAGAGAAAAAGATCATCATTAGAAAAGAATTTAAACAATCTAAAGATGATGGGTTGTACAAACAATTTGGCAACGATGTAGTGGAAGTAAAAGTAAAAGACTTCATTACAAAAGGAGAAAATGTGAGTATTACTGCAGAAGTTAAAAATGCGGAAGGCACCTCATTAAGAACTATCGAATTACCAAAAGAAAAGTTACTTGCTATATTAAACGCTCAGAATGAAATTGATATTGAGAGTGTGGCCAATAGTGAGCAGTTCTTATGGAAAACTCAAGAAGGCACAGAAGAAGAACTTGAACATGGTGTTTTTCTATCTGAAGAATATGAAGAGGAAATGTCTGCTATCATTAAGAAAGAATATGGACAAGGTATCAAATCCATTAATTCAATAAATGTAGACATTGAAAACAACGAAGCAACAATCAATGCCGAAGTCCTTCTATCTGATGGGCAAGTCGTTCAGAAAACTATCAAAAAGAAAACTGAAGAGATGACGGGCGGCGAGGATGAAGTTGTAAAAGTCAAAATGATTCAAATTGAAGGAAAATAAAAAAAGGGAAGCATTTCAAACTGCTTCCCTTTTTATTTATCAATTACTAAAGGCTTAAATTTTATTTACCACCTCTGTACATTTCATATTTAGCAAATCGACATTCAATTGCACCATTGTATAGTTCAATCTTCTGACTTGGTCTTAACCCCACAAATTTTATTGCTTTCATGTTGCCACTGAAGATCCAAGCATCATACCCTGTGAAATCTTGCTTTAGCTTGTCTCCCATCTTTTTGTAAAGTTCTTCAATATCACTACCAATACGTTCACCATATGGAGGGTTACAAACGATTACACCATTGTCTCCAATAGCTTTTCTCTCAAAGAAGCTTTGCTTAGAAATCCTTAGGTCTTCATCTAATCCAGATCGTCCCGCATTGGCCATCGCTACTTCAATTGCTCCTCTATCAATATCAGAACCTACAATTGGTACCTCAATTTCTTTTCTTGCTCGCTTTCCTTCTCTAAACACCTGATTCCATAATCTACGGTCATATTTTGGCCATTTCATGAAAGCAAACTTTCTCTTTAGACCAGGAGGTGTATTCGAGGCAATCATAGCTGCTTCAATCAAAATTGTACCAGAACCACACATTGGATCCAAGAAAGGTCTATCACCTTTCCATCCTGATAAAATCAGAAGCCCTGCTGCAAGCACTTCATTTAAAGGTGCTGCTTTTTGTTCAGTTCTATATCCTCTTCTATTCAATGCTTCTCCAGAACTATCCAATGATAGAATACAATCATTTTTAGTTACATGAATATGCACCTGTATATCTGGATTTTTTACATCTACGTTAGGTCTTCTCCTAAACACATCCATAAAATGGTCTGCAATAGCATCCTTTACTTTTAAAGCAACAAATTTTGAATGTCTAAATGTTTCTGACCAAACGGTAGAGTCTACAGCGAATGTACCGTCTTTATCAATATATTTCGCCCAATTGACTTTCTTTACTTTCTCATAAAGGTCTTGTTCGTTTCTTGCTTTAAATTCTTTAATCGGCATTAGAATTTTTAAAGCAGTACGACAATGTAAATTAGCCTTATAAAGAACTTCCAAATCACCTTTAAAGGTAACTGCTCTTCTGCCTTTTTTTACATCTTTTGCACCAATATTGATCAATTCATTATACAAGACCTCTTCTAAACCAAAAAAGGTTTTAGCGGTCATTGAGAAAACTCGTTCAGTCAATTTTTTAAAATTTATATTGAAATATTGAGGGCAAAGGTAGTTGTTTTTAAAAGAAACTCCTTCAAGAAGTCATTAAAGAATTTAAACTTACTAGATGTTTTATCAAGTGATATGTATAGAAATCAAAATCACTCAATGCTATCATTAACAAAAAGTAAAGGGAGATGAACTTATTGAAAATATTAAACAAAATTCATTTTCAACCTGTTTTAATTTTAGCATAAAACGTTTGTTTTGAATATATTAGAGTGTGACAATCTTATTAAAATGATATGTTATGAATGAATATCAGTTAAAACAGCTCATTAAAAAAGGAGAATCGCGCATCCTAGAATTTAAACAGAGGGTAACAAAACCTGACCGTTTCGCAAAAACAGTATCATCTATTGCTAATACAAAAGGTGGAATACTCTTGGTCGGGGTAAATGATGACCATTCCATACAAGGAATTGACCCTTTTGAAGAACAGTTCGTCGCTGAAGAGATCATCAAGTTTAATATTCACCCTCCCCTCGAAGTTCGTTTCGACACCATTGAAACAGAAAACGGTTCAGTTCTTAAATTATCCATTCCTAATAGTCCGACCAAACCCCACAGAGCTTTATCCAAAAAAGGAGAATGGCGAACCTATGTTCGATTTAATGACAATAGTGTATTAATGTCTGAACGGGCACAAAAATTAGCTCAAAAAGAATCATCATCTAGACTCGCTAAGTTAAAAAGGAAATTATCAAGACAAGAGAAGTCGTTATTGGTTTATTTATATGAGAATGAAAAGATCACACTAAAAAGGTATTGCAAATTGGTCAACTTTTCAGAAAGAAGAGCCAGAAGAACATTAAATGAACTCATGTACTTCGGGCTACTTCGAGAATATACCATTGACAAGTCTATTTTCTATTCCTTAGGATAAAGGTTAGGGTTTACCAATGGGATCATGGCTAATACTAATGCCTGGACATAATATTCTGTTCTGCCTAAAGCACCAAAAGTAAGGGAACCGACAGCCCCTCCTTTACGTTTTGATCCATTTTCATTAAATACTTGATCGTTTGCATATCCTAATTCAATACCTTCTTCTACAAGTTGCTGTACTTTTGATGGAAGGTAGAATACTCCTGTTTGTCCTTTACCTATCGCATCATTTTGATCTATCACACACATCCAAGCAAAAGCATACATTTTTCCATCTTCATCTTTATCGATACCTCCTTCCATACCGACCCAATACTCTGCTTCTGGAATTTCCGACTTTGCATTCATTGCTCTATTTAATGCCCCTTGCCAAGTTTCTTTAGATGTCATTGGCTGATCAGAAACACCTGATGGAACATCTACCCCAATCACTTCGAATTGCTCATTTGGTAAAATTTTCTGCATTCCTTCTAGTGAAGCATTAATTTTTACAGGATTTTTTGAAGCAACTATTATTTTTTTATTCATTTTTTAAACAATTCTATTAAATTTGGCATTAGATCATACAAAATGATCCAAATGATAGATTTTCTTTCTTGAATTAATCGGTACAAACGTACTAAAACAAGTACGTACCTTCAAACACAACACAAAAGGTTATGTTAAAGAATCTTCTGATAAAAAATTACGCACTAATTGAGCACACAGAAATTACTCCTGACAATGGTTTAAATATTATTACTGGTGAAACTGGTGCAGGTAAATCCATTATGTTAGGTGCATTAGGTTTACTTAAAGGTGGTAGAGCTGATAGTAAAGCATTATTTGATACCTCTAAAAAATGTGTAATTGAAGGTAGCTTTGATATTTCATCATATAAGCTGAAAGAATCATTTAAAGATCTTGAGCTGGATTATGAAAAAGTAACCATTCTAAGAAGAGAGATCACTCCGAGTGGAAAATCAAGAGCTTTTATTAACGATACACCTGTACGCTTAGAAGTCATGCGTAAGGTGAGCGAGAAGCTGATGGACATTCACTCTCAACATGATACGTTACAATTAGGCTCTAATATCTATCAATTAAACCTTGTAGATTCTTATGGTAAATTAGAGGCTAAAGTTGAACATGTATTTGTTGCTTATAAAGAATACAGAAAGACAGCTCAGTCTTATCAACAACTTTTAGACGAATACAATCAAATCAAGGAAGAGTTCGAGTTCAATCAGTTCCAACTCAAAGAACTAGATGATGCAAACCTTGATGATGTCAATCAGGAAGAGTTAGAAAAAGAGCTTGAGATGTTAGAAAATGCTGAAAACATTAAAGTAGCTCTAAATACCGTATTAGAAACGCTTACCCGTTCAGACTTTTCTGCAGACACATCGATCTACTCAGCTATATCTGAATTAAATGGTTTAACCGATTACTCTAAGAAGTTAGAAGAGATTAGAGACCGATTAGATAGCTGTCATATTGAGCTCCGAGATATCATTACTGAAGTTGAAGGTGAAGAAGATAATCTTTTCTTTGATCAAGAACGTATTTTTATGATCAAGGAAACATTAGATGGTGTTTATGGACTTCAACAAAAACACAGAGTAAATGATCTACAGGAGTTAATCGAGAAACGAGAATCTATTCGTTCTAAAGTAGATAAAGTTGAAAGCTTTGATGAAGCACTTCTTGCTGCAGAAACAGAAAAGAAAGCCGCTTATGAAGCAATGATGGAAATTGCTGGAACATTATCGGAAGCCCGTAAGAAAGCGATTGAACCATTAGCTAACGAACTAAACAGCACACTTGCCGATTTAGGAATGCCTAACGGTCAAATAGTAATTGAACACCGAGAAACTGAACCAACAGTTATTGGTATCGATGAAGTTGAACTTTTATTCACAGCTAACAAAGGACGAGCGCCACAACCTCTAAGAGATGTAGCCTCAGGAGGTGAATTCTCTAGATTAATGTTAGCCATTAAATATATTCTTGCAAGTAAGACTTCTTTACCAACTATCATATTCGATGAGATCGATACGGGTATTTCTGGAGAGATAGCCATTAAAGTTGGGGCAATTATGGAAGAAATGGGTAAAAACCATCAGGTATTTACAATTAGCCATTTACCACAAATTGCTGCATTGGGTTCTAAACATTATTATGTTTACAAAGACCATGAAGGAAGTTCTACAGTGAGTAAAATCAGAACATTAAACCAAGAAGGTAGAGTTCAAGAAATAGCTCAAATGATTGGTGGATCGCAGCCTAGTGAAGGTGCAATTCAATCTGCAAAAGAATTAATTGGAATAAAGTAAAAAAATGAAAGGAAGTTCTAGAGGCAACCAACAAATTCGGTTTCACCGCTTCTAGGGCTTTCTACTTTAAAACTCAACATTTTATTTAATACATCAAGTTTTCCTGATAAAGATTCATTCTCTTCAGAACAATTAAGTTCGTAAAGGTCTGCATCCAAAGGTGTAGTAAGTAATTTCATTTCACCGCTTCCACATCCATCCATAATAATTTCCAAATGCAGCGTGTTACCTTCCGATAAGGTAATTGATGTTTGAGCATCCACCTCATACTTAAAATCATCGACAACTTTAAAAAGTTTACCAGTATAACAACCAGTTACCTTTGATAGTGTGTTCTCTTTAAGCTCTACCATAATTTATTGTGATAAGTAGTTTAATAAGAATAAAATAGCTTTATAAAAATAGTCCTCTAGTAAAGTATTGATTTGATTTGCTAGGAGAAAATTAAAGTCCTAACAAATATAGTAACTAATCTCCTACGACTCAACGAATTGTTATATTTTTTCAAGTTATTTTCATAAACTTGGATTTTTCGATGATCAAACCAACATGGCATACCTGTATTTACGTCTTTCTCAGTTTTTGAATAAAATTGTTCTTTGAAAAAATTGTAATAAATGCAACATACTATGTATGTTTGCAGCATTATTCTAACAGAACAATAATTTTAGTACATCATTTTTTTGAAATATGGACGCAATTAAGAGTACAGACTTAGCATTTGAGAATGCTACAAATGTCTACAAAGGTAAAGTGAGAGATGTATATTTCTTCGATGACAAGATTGGTATTGTTGCGTCGGACAGAATTTCTGCTTTTGATGTAATACTTGAGAGAGCGATTCCTTACAAAGGGCAAGTATTGAATCAAATTGCAGAAAAGTTCTTAAAAATGACAAGCGACATTGTCCCTAACTGGTTTGAGTCTGCTCCTCACCCAAATGTTCACATCGGTAAAAAGTGTGATGCATTTGCAGTAGAGATGGTTATCAGAGGCTATTTAGCTGGACATGCTTGGAGAGAATATCGTGACGGTAAAAGAGAGCTTTGTGGTGTACCTTTACCTGAAGGTTTAAAAGAAAACGACAAGCTTCCTCACCCAATCATTACACCTAGTACAAAAGCTACTGAAGGACATGATGAAGATATCTCTAGAGAGGAAATTCTTAAGCAAGGTATTGTTTCTGAAGAAGATTATAAAAAACTAGAAGAATACACTTACGCATTGTTTGCGAAAGGTCAAGAGTTTGCCAACGAGAGAGGATTAATCCTTGTTGACACGAAATACGAATTTGGAAAATTCAATGATGAGATCTTCTTAATAGATGAAGTTCATACACCAGATTCATCAAGATATTTCTATGCTGACGGCTACCAAGATAGACAAGATGCAGACGAACCTCAAAAGCAATTATCTAAGGAATTTGTAAGACAGTGGTTAATCGAAAATGGCTTTCAAGGAAAAGACGGTCAAAAACAACCTTTTATGTCAGATGAGTTTGTAAAATCTGTTTCTGATAGATATATTGAACTTTTTGAGAATATAACTGGCGAAAAATTTGAAAAGTCTTCTTATCAAGATATTGAAGAAGAAATTTTCAAATCAATCAAAAATCAATTAGGATAAACCTAAGATCCCTAGTATTTTTGTTATATTGCCATCCAAAATAATAAAAGACTATAAAGATATTATGAGATTTTCAGTCAATAAAAGCGAAAAATATACAGTACTTATTCCAGAAGAGGAAAAATTGGATTCTTTAAAGGCTCCTCAGTTAAAAGCTGAGATAGTTACAATGTTCCAATCAGGTACTGAAAATTTAATTATTGATCTTTCAAGCGTAAAGTATGTAGACTCATCTGGATTGAGCTCAATACTTGTTGCTAATAGATTAGCGAGCGAGGTAAATGGTCGTTTAGTATTAGCAGGCTTAAATGAGCATGTAATGAAATTAATTAAAATTTCGAAATTAGAATCAGTATTAAATCTTTTACCAACGGTACAAGAAGCGATTGACTCTGTATTCTTACACGAGATTGAAAAAGATATTGAAGGAGACGAGGAAAATAATTAATTCTTATCTCTTTTTGAAAGATAAATTAGAGCTCGAGTTTCAACTTTTGGAACTCGAGCTTTATCCGTTAAACTAGATTACAAACACTGTATTATCCCTTGTCGTTCGATATTACTATACTAGGTTCTAGTGCTGCCATTCCATCTAAAGGCAGGCACATGACTTCCCAACATGTTCGTATTGGTAATCAACAATTTTTAATTGATTGTGGTGAGGCTACACAGCATCAGCTTTTAAACTTAGGTATAAGCCTTCACAAGATTGAACATATTTTCATTAGTCATCTACATGGCGATCACTTCTTTGGGTTACCTGGGTTATTATCAACCATGCACCTTCAAAGAAGAACAGAACCTTTATATATCCACGGACCAAGAGGATTAGACGAGGTATTGTTAGCTAGTTTCAAACATTCTAAAACCGAATTAAATTACAAGGTTTTTTTATACGATAATCCAACGATGTTCCCTGAGGTGATCTATGAGAATGATAAGATCACTGTCGAGACCATCCCTCTGACGCATAGAGTACCATGTACAGGGTTTCTATTCAGAGAAAAACAGAAGCAATATCGTATTATCCCTGAAAAACTTCCTTCAGGCCTTCCTTTTGAAGCTTTCAGAGCACTAAAAAGAGGTGAAAATATTGAGTTTGAAGGAAAACCAATTAATTATCAAGATGTAACGTTGCCTCCTAGAAAATCTCGCTCATATGCATTTTGTTCAGACACAAAATACAGTAAAAGCGTAATTTCTAAAGTATATGGTGTGGATTTATTATATCATGAATCAACATTTATGAATCGTCACTTAGATAGAGCGAATGTTACTTTCCACACGACAGCAAAACAAGCTGGAGAAGTCGCTAGAGAAGCCAAAGTAAACGAATTGCTTATTGGCCACTTTTCAGCTCGATACGCTGATCTCTCTGAATTATTAGCTGAAGCTCAAGTGGAATTCCCGAATACACAATTAGCCATTGAAGGTGAGAAATTTTCTATTATAGAAACTGACTAAATGAAATAATTGTATATTCGTATTGGGTACAAGGTCATCTAAATTTCTGACCCTTTTCATCCTATAAATTATATAATTATGCCATTCGGATTTTTCAAGAAAAAGAAAAAAGAGGAACCTCATTACGATCCTACCAATATATCAATTCGCGACCTAAGAAAAGGTTATGTATTAGACTATGATTTACAATCTTGGGAAGTTACAGAAGAATATGAATACGATTGGGGTGGCGGAGAATTCTCTTGGGAATATAAATTACAAAGTGCTACTGAGTCAGTATTTTTAAGTATTGAAGATGATGATTTTCTAACAGGCACTGTCAATAAAAAAATTATGTGGGGCAAATTACCAGACGAAGTTGAAGACGGTATCACTTCTAAAGGAAAACCTCCTAAAAAGATTACTTTCAACGGTAAGACATATTACAGGGACAGCAAAAACGTTGGATTCTGGAGAAATGTACATACCACTTCAAGTGATAACAGTTCAGAATATATGAGTTGGGAATATTATGATGATTCTGAAAAGTTCGTCTTAACCATTGAGCAATTCGATGATGAAGAATTTGAAGCTTCTTTAGGAGTTGTTGAAGAACCTGATAAATTCACTAATATTTTACCAAACACAAACGACTAAATTTACGTTTATTTATAAACAATACATTTTAGTCAAATTAATTAGAAACACTACCATACTAATAAAATGAAGAAATTAGCCATATTTCTACCCTTTTTGATATTAATTGGTTGCTCAAGCTCCAATGAAACTTTCAAAAAGAATCCCGTAGATCAATTTATTATCGACATGAGTGATGTTAACGACTTCACAATATTGTTGCAAGATATGGATGCGGAAGAACATCTATTTACTGCAGATATCTTTCGTCATAAATATAAAATTATAACAATGGGTGCTGACAGTATTCCTGTTTCAAAGGAAACGGATTGGTACGATGTCTCTCCTTCGTTTTTCCAGCTTCACTCTGGTGACATTGGAATGGAAATCGCCTCAAAAGTAAATGGAAAAGTTTCCAAGCAAGTTTCTCCTCCAGGTTATTCAGGCTATGTTGGTAACTCACAGTACGGTGAATGGAAAACTAACCCTAATACAGGGACAAGTTTCTGGGAGTTCTATGGTAGATATGCTATGATGAGAAGTTTATTTAATATGGCATATTATGGACCGATTTACAGATCATCATATACTGATTATAGAAGATACTCTTCAAGTGGAAGAAATTATTATGGTGGTAGTTCTGGATCTCCAAGATATGGAACTTATTCCTCAGGTGTAAAGAAATCTAATCCTACTTTTGCCAACAGAATGAGCAAAAGCAGTAGCTTCAGAAACTCTGTCAACAAGAGTGTAAGTAGATCTCCTGCAAAATATGCTGCAGGGTCAAGATCAACATCAACGACTAAGAGTACAAACTCTAGATATAGTAGCGGATCTTCTTCTCGTTCAAGATCTTCATCTAGAGGTGGCAAATAAAAAAAAGAACAATTAAAATGATCAACCCTCAATCTTTATTGGGGGTTGTTTTTTATATAGACAAACATGGCTTCGTTTTTATCGAAATCTAACACTTTAAAACTAGCATTATTTGCAACAGGCCTATCAGGAATTGTAGCAGAATATGTTTTATCTACTTTAGCTACATACTTTCTTGGTAATTCCGTTTTACAGTGGACACTAACCCTATCCTTTATGCTTTTTGCTATGGGTTTAGGAAGTAGATACAGTAAGTACATCGACAAAAATTTATTAGAAAAATTTATCTGGGTAGAATTTACTTTATCGTTTTTAGTATCATTTTGCTCAATAATCGCTTATGGGATTTCTGCCTATGTTAGTTTTAAAAAGCATTTATTGATTTTCCCATTACCACTTGATGGAGTAGTTATTTATACCACAAGTATTCTAATTGGTTTTCTGATTGGACTTGAAATACCTCTTGCCACTAGATTAAATGACTCTTTCGAAAGCCTTAAAGTAAATATTTCTTCAGTGATGGAGAAAGATTACTTTGGTAGCTTATTTGGTGGTTTATTCTTTGCATTTGTAGGTCTTCCTTTTCTAGGGTTAACCTACACTCCTTTTGTCCTTGGATTTGTCAATTTATTTGTAGCTATTTTACTTTTATGGAGACTGGACGACATCATTCACCCTAAGTATGTCAAAACTCTAAAGAGTGCTAGTATTGCTTTATTCGCAGTGATTGCCATAGGAATGTATTACGCAAAAGATGTCATTAACTACGGTGAACAAAAGCTATACAAAGATCAAGTAGTTTTTCAGGAGCAAACTGCCTACCAACGAATTGTAGTTACACAATGGAAAGAAGATTATTGGTTATATATTAATGGCCACTTACAATTAAGCACATTTGATGAATGGTTATACCACGAACCCATGGCAATACCGGCAATGAAGCTGTATAACCAACCTAAGAATATTTTAATACTTGGAGGTGGAGATGGATGCTTAGCAAGGGAAGTCTTAAAATTCAATTCTGTAGAAAGTATCACATTAGTTGATCTAGACCCTGCGATAACCAACTTGGCCATAGAACATCCAATATTCAGGAAATTGAATGATAACTCTTTGTCTAACCCTAAAGTAAAAGTAATCAATGATGACGCATTTACTTTTTTAGAAAGAGACAACAATTTCTATGATGTTATCCTTTTGGATTTTCCCGATCCAAAATCAATTGAACTAGGAAGACTACAATCACTTGAGAACTTTAGACAATGTTACAAGCATTTGCGTCCACATGGTGTTGTAGTCACTCAAGCAGGAAGTCCTTATTATGCAACAAAAGCTTTTTATTGTATTGAAAAGACTATGCAAGCTGCTGATTTCAATACTGTGCCTTTGCATAATCAGATTCTTACTTTAGGCGAATGGGGTTGGATTGTTGGAGGAAAAGATATGTCATCAGATGAAATGAAAAGCAAAATCAGACATGCCAACTTAGATGATATACCTACGAAATGGCTAAACAAAGAGGCGTTATATTCTATCTCAACTTTCGGTAAAGCATTAATTGATTTTGACAGTACCAAAGTAGAAATAAACACCGTTCATAATCCAGTGCTCCCTACCTATTATGGTAAAGCAAACTGGGATTTATTCTAAAAAAAGAGGAGTTGATTTTTATGTCAACTCCCCTTTTTTGTTTGATAATTCTTCTAACTCTTCAGGGATAGACTGGGATGTTTTAATATCTCCTTTTAGTTTCATATCAGAGAGTAGTTTGATTAAGTTCCCTTTACCTGTGTGCAATTGCTTGATGGCTTTATCGACATCATCTTTTGTTCCACCTATTTTTCTCTGCAAGTTCAATAAAGTATCTACAAAGCCTCTCGCCTTATTATAAATTGCTGTAGCCTGTCGAATAACTTCTTCTATATTTTGTTGTTGATTTTCGTTTCTCCATAACTCTTCTATCACTTTTAAAGTTGACATTAGCGTTGTTGGGCCAACAATCACCACTTTCTTCTTATACGCATAATCCCAAAGAGTTTCATCTTGTTGTAACGCTAATAAAAAGGCCGGTTCTATTGGAATAAACATTAGAACATAGTCCAGTGATTTTATAGCTGGCAAATTCTGATAATCTCTAAATGACAAATCATCAATATGTTTTTTAATAGCATTTACATGTAAAGCAGACTCTCTATCTTGTTGTTCGCGATCTACAGCTGAAACATATCTATCATAAGCATTCAAAGAAACTTTAGAATCAACAATTACCTGTTTATTTCCTGGATAATTGATAACCACATCAGGGCGTTGTCTTTCACCGTTCTCGTTATTGTAAGATGGTTGCACAAGGTATTCAAATCCTTCTCTTAATCCTGATTTCCTTAAAACAGAATCGAGAATCATTTCACCCCAATCACCTTGTTTCTTTGTATCTCCTTTTAATGCTTTCGTTAAGTTCTGAGCATCCTCAGCAATCTTTACATTCAATTTTCTTAATAACTCAATCTCTGTTCTTAGAGAGTGACGTTCGTTGGACTCTTTGCCATAATTGTCTTCAATTTTCTTTTTAAATCCATCAATTTGATCTTTAAAAGGCGACAATATCACATCAAGATTCAATTTATTCTGGGTTGCAAACTTAGATGATTTTTCCTCGAAAATCCTATTTGCTAAATTTTCAAACTCTGTCTTAAACTGTTGCTGTAATTGAGTAAGTTCATGAGAACTCTTTTCAATTTTCTCATTCAACGTATGATTGAGAGTTGATAATTCTACTCCTTTTCTAATTTCTTCAGCATATTTAGTTCTCAACTCATCAAAATCCTGTTCTAGCTGTTCTAATCTTTTCTGTGAATGGAAAGCTGTATTTTTAAAGGTTGCTGCCTCTTGGTTTAATTGAGCATATTTATCATCTAACACCCTATTCTTTTGGCTTACCTCATTTAATCTTTCTTGAAATTGATTTGCTTCTGATTCTTTTACTGCTAGTAAAGAAGTCAATTGTTGTTTTTCCGACTGCAACTGAAGAAGCTGATTATTTCTATTATTTTGTTCTTCCTCAATTTTTTGCTGTGATAACTGGTATTGCTCATTAAGTAAGATTGCTTTAGCATACTTATTTCTTAAAAAGAAGTAGGTAATAAACACTGATAAACAAATAACTAATAGAGTTATAACCACTAAAATAGTTGGTGATATGCTTTCCATCTTAAATCATTAGGGTCTACAATGATCACAAATTTATAAATTTTATGTTTAAATTTTAAGTAAAAGACAATATTTTAAACGAAACAATACTTTAACTTCAGTTTATCAAATTTAAATTCTCACAAAAGAACATAGGTAGATATTAAACAATGTTGATTTTATGAATTGGCAATTTAATCAGGTGCAATTGTTGAAAATTATCACAATATGCTTTATTGAGCTATAATGTAATAACACTGTGAAAATTCATTGAATAATACCTATATAAAATATCACTAAAACGTTAAAAATAGGCTGCATTATCCACAAAATGTTAAATTCATGTAAGAAAAAAGCGTTTTATCAATAAAGATTTTTCATATCTTTGCGGCGCTCAAATTGAAACTACATAGACAATTTTAATAACTCAATAATAATTAATTACATGAAAAGGCTAGCATTACTGCTTTTGTTTACACTACCCTTATTTTCCAACGCACAGGATTTGGATTCCCTAGTGATGACCAATGGTGACCTTATAGTTGGTGAAATCAAAAGTATGGATAGAGGTGTTGTCGAAATTGAAACAGACTACTCTGATTCCAACTTTAAAATTGAATGGAGTGGTATCCAGAAAATGTTCTGTCATACTAACTTCCTAATTTCATTATCAGATGGTCGAAGATATAACGGACATATCACCTCTACTACCCCTGAAACATTTCATATTATTAGTGATGAAGACGGCACAGTAGATGTAACGCCAAATGATATCGTTTATTTAAAATCAGTTAATCAATCATTCTTAAGTAAGTTATCCGCCAATATTGATTTAGGATATAGTTATACAAAAGCTAATAACTTATCTCAACTAAACCTAGGAACATTCCTAGGGTATACTTCGAACCGTTGGAGTGCGACCTTAACAGGTACGAGCTTAAGATCAACGCAAGATAATTCTGATGATATTGCAAGAAATGAAGGAAACCTTACCGGTAACTACTTTTTACCTCATGATTTCTACTTTACTGCATCTGCTGGTTACTTAACCAACACAGAACAATCCATCAATCTTCGTTTAATATTCTCTGGTGGTTTTGGTAAGTATATTATTCATACCAATACAGCTTATTGGGGTTTTTCTACTGGTGCATCGTACTTAAATGAAACTTTTTCACCGGTTACTGATGAAACAACTGGACAAAGTACAACTGCTGATCCTAGGTCATCTGCAGAATGGTATTTAGGTACTGAGGTTAACCTTTTTGATACAGGTGATCTATCCTTTTTCACTGGAGCAAAAGGATATCGTTCATTATCTAACGAAGACCGTTGGCGTGCTGACGTTAATGCAAATATCAAATATGATTTGCCTTTAGACTTCTACATCAAGATGGGTTACAATATGAACTACGATAGTAAACCTGCGGAAGCTGGCAAAGAAGTCGATTTCCAGTATACATTCGGTTTCGGATGGGAGCTATAATTGAGAAAAATCAATTTTAAAATATTGAAAAATATCGATTGTTTACATTAAATTAGAGGGAATTTGCACATTCTAAACATGATGAACAGTCAAAACTTTTTCAATACTTTAAGCAATAGAAGAAAAATTGTAATAGGTTTAGTGATCACACTACTGACATTAAACCTATTACAATTATTTATGCGTTCCGGTGAAGAAAGCAGATTAAGTGACCGGGTACAAAGCAAAAACTTCGAATTAGTGCTTACTTATGCTAAACTAGATTCCATTTCAACAGAACTCAACAAACAGATCCAGATATTAACTCATATGAATGAGGACATTACCTCATTAGAGCATGTTAGAGATAGTTTGGAAAGTGAGAAGAAAGAATTAAGATCTGCACAATTACTTCAAGAGAAAAGGTATCACTCTATACGATCTAAAGTGAGTGTATATGAAGAATTTCTAAATGAAAAGAATACCGAAATTACTTCTCTAAAACATGTCAACGATTCATTAATCTCTGAAAACTCACACCTAAAACAGGAAAAAACAGATCTGAAAAGCAAAATTGATAACCTAAGGAATCAGCAAGGTGAACTAGAAAAAGAGTTGGACGCTGCCAAGATTCTAACCGCATATGATTTCACTTCGTTTATTACAGATCAAAAAGGGAATATCATTAAGGGAGACGCCTATAAAGCAAAAAAAGTAAATGATATTACGGTACAATTTAAATTAGCAAGAAACAGTCTTTCCGAAAGTGAACGTAAAATTGCTTACATGTGTTTAGTCGATCCTGACGGTGCTACAATTTATAATGCTATTAATGAAACGAGATCATTTTCGTTAGCTAATTCAGAAGAAAAAATATTTTATACTGTACGTTCTACTTTTGATTACGACAATCAAGATGGGTCATTAGTACAGATCACATACAGCAATAAATCTTTCCTTGCTAAGGGGCTTTATACTGCAAAAGTCTTTTGCGAAGGGTATCAATTGGGTAAAATCCAATTTAGTATTCAATAATCCGTATTTTTTGGTTAAAAATTCTATTTTTTCAAGAATCATAAACTAAATTATACTAGAATTTTAGCAAATTCGCATTCCGCATTTTTTTATGAATAGACTTTTGTTTTTAGATGAGATCAAATACTTATAAAACTGTAGTAGAAGAACCCAAAAAGGTGAAGAAGGATAGCCCATTTTCAAAGTGGTTTGCCAACTTACCTAAATGGAAATTTTTATCTAATGACGCGGAAGATGAGAACAGCCAATACATTCAAAAAGTTGTTTTCGTAACTTTTCTTGGAATCATATATATCGCAAATAGTTTTCAAGCTGAAAAATCGCATTTACGTATCAATCAACTGGAAAAATCTGTAGAACGGCTTAGAGTAGAATATAGTACTCTAAAGTATGATTTCATCAATGAAAGTAAGAGAAGTAAAATCGAAGAAAAGGCTGCGAATATGGGGTTAGTTCCTTTAGAGAATGCTCCTATTGTTATTACTGTTCCAAATTTAGAAGACAACTAAAAATATCTGACATAGATTATGGGAATTCGACATTCCATTTTAAATAGAGTTAGAATTGCATTCCTTTTTATTTTAGGCATCGCAGTGGCAATTATTGTTAGAATATCTGATTTACAATTTGTTGAAAAAGACAGATGGGAAAAAGCAGGTATTGCCAACCGTGTTAAAATAAGAAGAGTAGATGCAACAAGAGGCAATATTTTAGCAGATGATGGCAGTTTGTTAGCCACATCCATTCCTTTTTACAAGTTAGCATTTGACCCAATGGTAGCATCAGACAGCGTTTTCCTAAAGGGCGTTGATTCTCTTAGTTACCAATTATCAAGATATTTCAAGGAAAAAAGTAAAAGTCAATACGATTCACTTTTAAGAACTGCTCGAAAAAAGAAAAGACGTTATTTAGTTTTATCCCATAAACAGATAAAACATCAAGACAAGAAATATATCGAACGTTGGCCGATTTTTAGAGAAGGGCGTCACAAGGGTGGTGTAATCTTCGATAAAGTTGAAAAACGTTTCAAACCTTTTGATGATCTAGGAAGAAGAACAATTGGGTTCATTCGTAAAGACGACAAAGCAAAATTTACTGGTAGAGGTTTAGAGTTTAGTTTTAACCAAGATTTGGCAGGTACAGACGGAGAAGCCTTATTCCAAAGAGTATCAGGAAACCAGTGGAAACCACTTGATAATGGTGCACAGATTCGAGCAAAAAATGGTTTCGATATTCAAACTACTCTAAATATGGAGTTTGAAGAGCATGCACATCAAGTATTAAAAGATGCACTTATTAAACATGATGCAAACTTTGGTACTGTACTATTGATGGAGGTGCATACAGGTGAAATTAAAGCAATCGTTAACCTTGGTCAAAATAAGGAAGGAAATTATGTTGAGGATTTCAATTATGCTATTCAAGGTGTAATGGAACCTGGGTCTACCTTTAAAGGAGCTTCAATGTTGGCTGTTTTGGAAGAATCTGATATTAACATAAAAGACTCTGTCAACACTGGTGAAGGTAAATACCAATTCTATGATGAGTGTATCATGACAGATGCACACCAGTATGGGTTCGGTATGTTATCTGTTGAGGAAGTGATTGAAAAATCATCTAATATTGGTATATCAAAACTAGTTTTTAAGAATTTCCGAGAGAACCCTGAAAGGTTTTTCAAATACCTTGACCGTTATAATTTAACGTCAACCATAGGGTTCCAAATGGAAGGTGAAGGTAAACCAAATATTAGTAGACCGGGTGACCCGAGTTGGAGTGGTTGCTCTCTTCCTTGGATTTCTATTGGTTACGAGGTAGAAGTATCCCCTCTTCAAGTACTTACTTTCTATAATGCTGTCGCGAATGAGGGCAAAATGATTACTCCATATATCGTAAAAAAGATTTTACAAGGAAATGAAGTAATTAAAGAATATGATTCGAATGTAATCCGTAAAAGCATCGCTTCTGAACGTTCTATTAAAGCACTTCAAGGGATGTTGAAAAAAGTGGTAGATAGTGGTACTGCTCGAAAAATCAACAAAGCAGATTTTAGTATTGCAGGTAAAACAGGTACAACACAAAAACTTAAAGGAGGTAGATATACAAAAAATTACTTTACTTCTTTTGTTGGGTATTTCCCTGCCGATAAGCCAAGGTACTCAATGATTGTAGCTATTGATGAACCAAAAGGAAATGCTAAATATGGTGGAGATGTTTGTGCTCCTGTATTTTTAGAAATTGCAGAAGTAGTTTACAACAGAACTACAGAAAGAGATATTCACTATGTAAATAATGAAAACGAAGCTGCTTTCCCTTATATAAAAGCAGGAAATTATAACGATTTATTACTCCTTTCAGATGCGTTTGACATCCAACAGGTATCTGAGAATACTTCCCCATGGGTTAGAACAAGAGTGAAAGGAGATACAATTGCATGGGTAGACACAAAAATTAGAAGAGGAACTATGCCAGATGTTCGAGGCATGACTTTAAGGGATGCGATGTACTTGATCGAAAGCGAAGGTGCTCAGGTGACTGTAAACGGAACTGGAAGAGTTGTCACACAATCCATAACACCTGGCGGAAGAATCAATAGTAAAACTCAGGTTTACCTTAAATTACAATAATTACAGTGATGGAAAAGAAAAATATCACACAACTTTTAAAAGGCTTAGAATTTGAGTTAGTTCAAGGAAACTTACAACAAGAAGTATCTGATGTTCAATTGGACTCTAGAAAATTAACAGACAATAGCCTTTTTATTGCCATTAAAGGTAATGCTCTAGATGCTCACCGCTTCATCCCCAAAGCGATTGAACTTGGTGCAAAAACAATTCTTCTTGAAGATATCCCTGAATCATTAGTTGATGGGGTCACCTATATAAAATTAAATAATACAGGACAGGCTGCAGGTTTAGTTGCTGCCAATTTTTACGATAATCCTTCTGATAAAATAAAGGTTGTTGCAATAACTGGTACTAACGGAAAAACAACTGTAGTTACGTTATTACAAAACTTATTTATCAAGTTAGGATATAATACTGGTGCACTTACTACCATTGAAAATAAAATCAATGATGAAGTAATTCCAACAAAATTAACAACACCTGACCCTGTCACTCTACAGTATTTATTATCAGAGATGGTAAAAAAGAACTGTTCTTTTTGTTTTATGGAAGCCAGTTCTCATGCTATTGTTCAAGGTAGATTACATGGCATTCAACTAACAGGTGCTATTTTTTCAAATATAAGCCATGATCATTTAGACTATCATGGAACAATGAAAGAGTACATCAACGCTAAAAAACGATTGTTTGATACTCTTCCAAAGAGTGCTTTTGCTCTTGTAAATATTGATGATAAGAGAGGCCCTGTGATGCTTCAGAATTGTAATGCCAAACACTATTCGTTTGCTTTACATACTATGGCCAACTTTAAAGGCAAACTTATTGACAATACATTTGAAGGTATTCAGATGGAAGTCAATGGACATGAAGCATGGTTTCAGTTAATTGGTTCTTTTAACGCATACAATGTACTGACAGCTTTTGCCACTGCATCTTGCCTTGGTGAAGATGAGATCAGTACTTTACAAGCTCTATCAGAGCTAAAGCCTGCCAGAGGTCGTTTTGAGCAGTTAGTTTCTCCCAAAAACATTAGAGGAATTATTGACTATGCCCATACTCCAGACGCTTTAGAAAATGTTCTTGAAACTATTAAGGATATTAAAGAAGATGGTGAAAGAATCATCACTGTAGTAGGTTGTGGCGGTGATCGTGATAAATCAAAGAGACCTATTATGGCAAAAACTGCTGCAATGCTTAGTGAAGAAGTCATACTTACCTCTGATAATCCTCGAACTGAAGATCCTGATGAAATTCTTGATGAGATGCAAGAAGGAATATCACCAACACAGGCTAGAAGGACTCAAGTTATTGTTGATCGTAAAGAAGCCATTCTAAAAGCCGTAGAAATGGCAGAACCAAGAGATATCATTTTAATCGCTGGTAAAGGACATGAAACTTACCAAGAAGTAAATGGTATCAGAGAACACTTTGACGACAAAGAGGAATTATATAAAGCTTTTCAACAATAATTACATTAATAACGACAATAATATTTCTACAATAATATGCTCTATCATTTATTTAGTTACTTAGACAAAGAATACGACTTAGCCGGAGCAGGCTTATTTCAATACATTACATTTAGAGCAATGCTTGCAACCATTTTTTCTATGGTTTTCATTGCTGTTTTTGGCAAACGCATAATCCAACAATTGCAAAAAATGCAAATGGGTGAGATTGTTAGAAATTTAGGCCTAGCAGGTCAGATGGAAAAGACAGGCACACCTACAATGGGTGGTATCATCATCATCGGTGCAGTCGTTTTTCCTGTTTTATTATTTGCTGATCTAAGAAACGTTTATATTCAATTATTGATTACAACAATACTTTGGACTGGAGCAATTGGCTTTTTAGACGATTACTTAAAGAGAATCAAAAAAAATAAAGATGGTTTATCTGGTAAATTTAAGATTTTAGGTCAGGTAGGTTTAGGGCTTATTGTTGGTCTCACTTTATTAGTGAATGAAGGTGTAACTGTACGTAAGTTCAATACAAATTTACCCTCTTCAAAACCAGTTTCTGAACTAGTGAGCACTGAAAATTATCAGGATATTAAAAGTTTAGAAACTACAATTCCTTTCTTAAAGGATAATGAAATCAACTATTCCGAATTACTTCCAAATGAAACTGCATCTAATGTATTATATGTACTATTAGTCATATTTATTATTACAGCAGTTTCTAATGGTACAAATATCACAGATGGATTAGACGGTCTTGCTGCTGGTACATCCGCTATTGTAGCTACTGTGTTGGCAATATTTGCCTATTTATCAGGTAACATTATTTTCTCGAATTACCTAAATATTATGTATATCCCATATTCTGGCGAAATAGCTATTTTTGCTACTGCCTTAGTGGGTGCATGTATCGGATTTTTATGGTACAACGCCTACCCTGCCCAAGTTTTCATGGGTGACACAGGTAGCCTTGCACTTGGTGGTGTCATTGCAAGTTTAGCTATTGTATTGAGAAAAGAATTGATGCTACCATTATTGTGTGGAGTATTTTTAGTAGAAAACTTGTCCGTAATGATTCAAGTATTCTATTTCAAATACACCAAAAAGAAATATGGAGAAGGACGTAGAGTATTTTTAATGGCGCCTTTACATCACCATTACCAGAAGAAAGATATTCCTGAACCTAAAATTGTCACAAGATTCTGGATTGTAAGTATCCTATTAGCTATTTCTACAATCCTAACGCTTAAAATTAGATAGTCATGCAGGAGAAAGTCTTAATACTTGGTGCTGGAGAAAGTGGTGTAGGTGCTGCTCGATTGGCAAAAGCTAAAGGATTTGATGTTTTTGTTTCTGACTTTGGTACTATTCCGCAAGCACAGAAAGATGTTTTAAAAGCTGAAAATATACCTTTTGAAGAAGGTACTCATGAACGAGCACCAAGGGAAGTTAAGGTTGTAGTGAAATCTCCTGGTATTCCTGATAAAGCACCAATCGTTCAAGAATTAAGAGCCAATAGAGCAAAAATATATTCTGAAATTGAGTTTGCTTTCCAATACTCAAAAGCAAAAGTAATCGCTATTACAGGTACTAATGGTAAGACAACAACGACAAAACTAATACATCATTTATTAGAGAAGTCTGGATTTAACGTTGGCTTAGCAGGTAATATTGGGATTAGTTATGCCAAAGAAGTACTTGAAAATGACTACGATTGGTATGTCCTTGAAATTAGCAGCTTCCAATTGGATGATATAGAGACTTTCAAGCCTAATATCGCTTTACTATTAAATATTACTCCTGATCATTTAGATAGATATGCTTACGATATTGATAAGTATGCTCAATCGAAATTTAGGATTATTGAAAACATGGATAAAGAAGGCACTTTTATCTATGGAGAAGACGATCCTCAGGTGGAATTACAATTGAAAAAGCATCAAATTGTACCATGGGCAATTGGATTTAATCACACATTTTTCAAGGAAGATCACTTAGCAATACCTTTTAAAGGAAATACTTATACTTTCACTGACCTTCCTTTAAAAGGACCACATAACGTTTGGAATATGAGTGCTGCTATCCTAGCAGCTTTATCTGCAGGATGTAGTTCCGATTCAATTCAAAAAGCATTACCATCGTTCATTGGGGAACCACATCGTTTACAAGAAGTGGCTGTAGTAAACAAAGTTACTTTTGTGAATGACTCTAAGGCCACCAATGTTGAAGCAGCATTTTTTGCCTTACAAAGTTTTGACAAACCAATTATATGGATTGCTGGCGGTACAGATAAAGGTAATGATTACTCCATGCTTCAGGATACAGTTCAGCATAGAGTAAAATCTTTGATCTGCTTAGGAACTGACAATAGTAAATTAATTGAAGCATTTAAAGAGCATAAACCAATTGCTGAAACAACTGATGTTAATAAAGCAGTAGAATTAGCTATGGAAATGGCAGATGAAGATGATGTAATATTATTATCACCTGCTTGTGCCAGCTTTGATTTATTTAAAAATTACATGGATAGAGGCGAACAGTTTATGAATGCTGTTCATCAATTATAAAAATATTGACCTATAAGAACAGATGGAGAAACTGTTAAGTAAATTAGAAGGAGACCGAGTAATATGGGCAGTGATGATTTCATTATCCATGTTCTCTATATTAGTTGTCTATAGTGCAACTGGTTCTTTGGCATACATGCAGGCCGATGGAGATAATGAACACTACCTATTAAGACATTCCACTTTAGTATTTATTGGGATGATTGGTGCCTACGTATGCCACAAGGTAGATTATATTTTCTATTCTAGATTATCAAGATATGCCTTACTTCTTTCTATTCCACTTCTACTTTTCACATGGTTCTTTGGTTCTGAGATAAACAGTGCATCGCGTTGGATCAGTATTCCATTTATCAACTTTACTTTCCAACCCTCTGATTTAGCTCGATTGGCCTTAATTACCAATATGGCATCCATGCTATGGAAAAGGCAACGAGATATTGGAGAGTTCAATAAAGCCATAGTACCTCTACTAGTATGGACAGGTATTATCTGTGGATTAATCGGTGTTTCAGATATTTCAACTGCATCGTTATTGTTTCTAACGATCATGCTTCAATTATTTATTGGACGTGTACCTGTTAAGTATTTAGTGATGTTAGTAGGTATCGGTATTCTAGCAGGAGCTTTTGTTTATCAATTTGGTCAAAGAGGTGGAACTGCTGTTAGTCGTCTTACCTCATTTATGAGTGAAACAGAAGTACCTTATCAAGCTGAGCAATCTTATATAGCTATATCAACAGGCGGATTATGGGGCAAAGGTGTTGGTGATAGTACGCAAAGAAACTTTCTACCTCACTCCTATTCTGATTTTGTTTTTGCAATTGTAGTAGAAGAATACGGATTGATTGGGGCTATAGTCATCATTGGTTTATATCTTACTCTACTTTATCGGGGAATGATTATCGTTGCCAATAGTCAAAAAGCATTCGGTGGTTTATTAGCATCGGGGCTCACCTTTAGCTTAATACTTCAATCTTTTGTTCATATGGGCGTAGTCGTTGGATTATTACCATTAACAGGTCTTCCATTACCTTTAATTAGTATGGGTGGTACTTCCTTATTATTTACGGGTATGACCATCGGAATTATTCTTTCAGTAAGTAAATCGACTCAAGAAGAATCTGAAGAAGTTCGTTTCAAAAGGGCTGAAAGATCGAAAAAAAGAATGGGACAAGATGGAACAAACAGACCTAAAAACGTACGATTGAATTCATAATATAAAAGAATCATACATATTATTTTCCTTGTCTTAATATTTAGACAAGAACACAAAAGTCACTCTAATCTAAGGGTGACTTTCTTTATTTATTACAAATCATTCAACTGTCTATAAGAATAATACCATACTCAAAAAGTACATGAAATGAAAAGTCATAATTATTTGGTCTAAAATTATCACAAAAGTAACGAAACCTCACTTCTCTTTTTTTTACCCCATCAACTTTTGATAAGACATTGATGTTTGTTTAAGTGAATTCCTGTTAGACCTAATTTTAAAATTCTATTCAATCTATGACTTATAGCACTACTATTCAGGATCAGTATAAGAAGATGCTACATACTATTTCTCAGCAGGTCAGAAGCAATTCTGTTGGCGAATTAGAGATCTTACACAAAAGTATACATCAACTCTGTAAGCTATCCGGGAGTAGTTATGGCTTCATAGGTTTAGTAGAAGACCAACATTACTTAACGAACTATAAACAACTTATAGAATGTAACCAAAATCATGGCCGTATCCCTATGATGGGGAACGGTCCATTATCAACGCCATCAAAGGCACATCGTTATTTGAAATTATCGTATCATAGAAGAGTACCATTTTTCAGTTTCGATCAAGAACGTTTTAATAGTGGAATGTCTTGGTTTTCTTATATACTGATCCCTATCTATGATAACTCCAGACAAGTTGGATTAATTGGTTTATGTGATAGAAAAAGTGGTTATGATAAGAACTTTATTTTAGAAATTTCTCCTATATGCAGAGAACTAAGAAAGATCATACTACAGAATTTCTATAAAACAGATATTTCTAGAGCACAACCTGTATACAGTTATTCTGTACATACTGAATCTCCAGCTTTTGATATCATGCTCACTATAGATGATTTTTACAATACTAAATTGAGTAATATCGTCTGGACCCAATACTTTGGCTCTAATAAAGTATTGATCACTGATTTAATTGTAAAAGAGGATCATGCTTCTTTTTATGATTTAATCCAAAAAGCAAGAACTACAGGATTATCTCAGAATACAACATTAAGGTTTAAGCGTAAGAATAAAACCTTGTATTTTAAAACAAGAATTCTTTTTCTGAGAAAGTCCCATCAAATACAAATTATTGCACAAGATATATCCGACCGATTCTCACAGTCAACAGACAGTAAGGTTCGAAAGGACTATCTTCGGCCTATTAGACTTTTGTTTTAAAAACCCAATAAAATATTAGATACTATAGTGTGACTACTTAAAAATATTTCTTTACCTAAAAATACCTATTCAGTCTTATTGGATAGGTATTCTTCTATTTTAGAGAGAAGTGAATTACCATAAAACTTAGGAGAAGAATGGTCTTGTTTATTTCTTAATCCTAATAGTTTTTCAGCTTGTAACATCGTTAAGCTTCTTAACTTTACTTCTTCAGAGGATGATACAAAACCTCCTTTTAAGATGGCATAGCATTCTTGTAAATTCAATTCAAAAGGTTCTTTTTGCATGTTAGTTTACACATTTAAGTGGTATTAAATTGCAAGCTACATCAAGATATTGGGAGGATTCTGCTTTTATTTTGTCTTAGAATCAGACCACATCGATTTTGCCACCGTGGCTTGCTTTGCTCGGTTGGCACCATTTAAGGTTCTTGATGTTTTCAGTGCAATTTTAGTAAACACATTTATTCCGAGCAATTAATTTCAATTCATTAACACTCCTGTCTCACCCATTAATATGATTACGCTCAACTTCATCATCATATTTCGGCATTTTTTTGTAAATTGATTACAAACCTAAATAACATGCAATCGATTAAATTCTGTAGTTACTCTTTAATACTTTTCCTTTTTCTTACAAGTTGTGAATCAGACAAAGAGGCGATCAAGAATGAAACATACCCTCTTGAACTCCCTTCACATTTTGGAAAACAATATACATTACCAGATCACAACCCTACAACTACTGTTGGTGTTGAATTAGGACGTATGTTATTTTACGATACCCAATTATCAAGAGATAAGTCTACTTCATGTGCTACTTGTCATCAACAAAAATTGGCATTTACAGATGGAAAAGCATTAGCCGAAGGAATTCACGGTAGAGTGGGTACTTTTAGTAGTATGTCTATCCAAAATGCTCCTTGGCAAGCTAAATTCTTTTGGGATGGAAGAGCAAACTCTTTAGAGCAACAAGCCTTAGAACCTATTGAAAATCCTTTGGAAATGGATATGACACTACCAGAAGTTATTGAACGCTTAACTTCTGACGATAGATATCCTAAACTATTTAAGATTGTATTTGGTAGTGAAGAAATTACAGAAGAAAGAATTGGTATGTCAATCGCTCAATTCGAAAGAACATTAATCTCAAGTAATTCAAAATATGATCAATACCTAAAAGGTAGCTATACCCCTACAGAAGAAGAATTATTGGGTATACAGTTATTCTTCACACACCCAGAACCATCACAGAACTTAAGGGGTGGTAACTGTGGTGACTGTCATCTAAACATTCTAACTTCTGGAGATGGCAAAGGATTTCGTGGTTTCCACAATAATGGTTTAGACAATGATGAAGAACTAAAAGATGGATTAATGACGGTAAGTGGGTCTATCTATGACAAGGGCAAATTTAAAGCTCCAACATTAAGAAATATTGCTGTAACAGCTCCATATATGCATGATGGACGGTTTTCGACTCTTGAAGAAGTTATAGAACATTACGATGAACATATCGAGATGAGTGCCACACTAGATCCTTTGATCAGAGAAGCAAGCAATGAGCCTATTTTTCCAGGAGACCCAATCGTATTGCATTTAACAGAAAAAGAAAAGAAAGCTATATTAAGCTTCTTGAAAATGTTAACCGATGAAACCTTCCTTAATGACCCCAAGTTTTCTAACCCATTTACGGATGAATAAATAACTTATGGTTCTACTACTTCAGATAGTCTTTTTAATAATCGTTTACAAGTAAAGGCTACCTCAATAATTTTATGCAAATTTGTTTACCTTTTGTTAAAAAAGGATCGGATTATCATTCAAAAAGATTCAAATATATATTATGAGTTTAGATAAAGAACTTGAAAAAAGAAGTGGAAATACCTGTGAATTATGTGGTGCCACTGAAAATTTATCTCCTTACTTAGTTGAACCAAAGTCATCTAAAGATACAGCAGACCACGCTTACTTATGTAGTAATTGTCAAACTCAAATTGATAATGCTGATCAGATGGATGTGAACCATTGGAGATGCCTTAACGATAGTATGTGGAATGAAAATCCTGCTGTTCAAGTTCTTGCATGGAGAATGCTAACAAGATTAAGAAGTGAAGGTTGGCCGCAAGACCTTTTAGATATGCTTTATTTAGACGAAGATACTCAAGCATGGGCAGAAGCCACAGGTGAAGGTATTTCTGATGAAGACAAAGTGATCCACAAAGATGCCAACGGTGCTACATTGGAAAATGGAGATTCAGTTGTTCTTATTAAGGATCTAAATGTAAAAGGTGCTAACTTTACAGCAAAGAGAGGTACAGCTGTTCGCAATATCTCATTAGTTCATGACAACCCCGAACATATTGAAGGTAAGGTAAACGGTCAGCAGATTGTGATACTTACAAAATATGTAAAGAAATAAATTGGGAATTAATTATCAACATTCTCATAATCTTGAAGCCTTGTTGGATATTTCCTTCAAGGCTTTTTCTTTCTCTCATTTTTAGGATTTTCTCACAACTTATTCTATCAGTTTAATAACTTTTCACCAAACTATTGTTACCTAAATTTTATTAACGAGTTTAACCACTGATTGTGTGCGACTTTATACTAATAAACACCGTATACTAACTACTGTCAATTAACGATTTCCAACCTATTGTTTACATTATGAATGAGGGGAGCAACAACAAGTTACACACTTTATCATCAATTAGTATTTTAGATTTAATATCATCATTCTCAAATCAATTAACATTGGAATCACAGAAAGAAGTGATTAAAAATGTACTATTGATTAGAAATGTTGATTACAGAGATCATGAAAGAATTCTGAACATTGATAATCTTTCAAAGAAAAAAGTGATCTACCATGTTTTGGAAGAATTTAACCTACCTCCAGAAGATATCTATATTACCGAATTATTGGATTGCTTAGAAATGGAAATTTCACTTCATTCTAAAAATACACAATAGATTACTGAACATACCAAAGTGATTACACTCGCATTAGTAAGATCTGTTGTCTACCTTTTCCTCTTCTATTTTTTTGATATCTCGGTACTCCTGAAAAGGAATCTGTAATAGATTCTTGATGGGTTCATTCTCTTGTGGACTCATATGAGTATCAATTCCATATGTCAACATTTTATTATCTACATTGGCATATGTACCAAATACATGATCCCAAACTGAAAATATATTACCATAGTTGGTATCTGTTAAAGGCTGTTGAAAATGATGATGTACATGATGCATATTTGGAGTGACAAAAAAACAAGCCACTATTGCGTTTAATTTTGCTGGCAAAATAATATTTGCATGATTAAACTGAGAAAATATTACAGACAAAGACTGATATAGAAAGATCATGTAAATAGGAGCTCCAACAACAAATACCGCTAATATTGTCGCAAACAACCTAAGAAAGCTTTCTCCCGGATGATGCCTATTTGCAGTGGTAGTATCCACATTAGTATCTGTATGATGAATCAGGTGAAAAAGCCAAAACCACTTTACCTTGTGATTAAGGTAATGAATACCATATGCACCTATTAAGTCCATAAACAACAAACCAATTAATATTACTATAGGTGTAGGTAAGAAATCTAACCACGACATGATACCAAATTGATGATTTGTTACCCAGTCTGAAGTCCATACCATTACAAATGCCAAAGATAGATTTACAATTGCTGTAGTTATCGTAAAGAATATATTAGTTGCAGCATGTTTCCATTTGATATATGAGAATCTAAAAAGAGGGAATAAACCTTCCAACATCCAAAAAAAAGTAATCCCACCAACTAATAAGACAGTTCTGTGGCTTGATGGCATAGTTGAAAAGTATTCGATAAGTCGTTCCATAGTCGTGAAAATAATTGAATAGTTATTCAATATATTAAATCCTCGAAAGGAAAACCACTGTTAATAGAATATTGAACTAAGGAAATTTGATAAAATTCTATTTTATTTAATTATTACAACACTTTATTAGAAATATACAATTTAACAAAATAATAAAACATCAATCTTAGAATAGTACAATAAAATTGATCGATTTTGGCTCTAAAAACGCCTTTTATTAACAAATAGACTACTAATTCTTTAACATCATATTAGAGAATCGTTAATAATTGTAACTTTTTAAAACCCCTCTCGTTACTTAAACCATAACCTGAAACACTAAAAGAAACATCAAAAAGGATCATCAACTAGACTAGCTTCTTTAACAATCATATTTTGTATGACAAAGTAAACAGAAGACTTAACATCATTGATATGATGCATAGTTGACTCCTTATTCTAACCCCAATTTTACTATTTCTTATTGTATAATTATCCTACTAACTTTTACTCTATTTACATAAAACAAGGGCACATCCCGAGTTACAAATCATTGTGCTCTTGTTTTCTTATGACCCTTTTCCCCCATTCTCAATCCTCTTACTATAGAGAAAAATATTTAACCGAATTATTTGTTGCTTTTTGATTAACAATTCGTTGGTTGAGACTTCTTATGACATTCAAAAGAATACTTATATACACCACAATATCACAAATGAGGTTAATACCTCAAAACACAGTAGAAAAGTTACTTAAACTTACCGGTACTTATCCGGTAAGTTTTTTATTTTATAAAGATATCATGTTCTAAAGTCATTAGTCTTTTAATAAAAAAAGACTGCTCATTCCAATATCCTTTATTCAAGTCTGCTACAACGACCCCTGTGCTTGTACCACAATGTATCATTTTCACATCTTCCTTTTCTATGCGATAGATAATTCCTATATGATACACGTCCTTATAATTATTGGCATTTTCTGCTCCAAAGCATACAATATCCCCTTCTTGAACTTGCCCTAACGGAATTGACTTTCCCAACATGGCAATTCTCTTTGAATTATGAGGGAACTCGAATCCAAATTGTTTGTATACATACAGTACAAATCCTGAACAATCAAACCCATCGTACGGGTCTTCTTTGGCATATTTGTAGGGAACTCCGATATAATCGTCTGCTTTTTTGGCAATTTTCTCAGGAGAAGTTTTGATGTCTTCCGCTTTAAAAAAAGTTTCATAGATACCTTCAGAAAAAGAAAAAGAAAACGGTGAAATTTCCTCTACTTCCGCTGTAAGAATAGGAGATGCTTCTTCTTTAATATTTAATGGTTCATCAAATAATTTAATACTCCAATTATTGGCTAAATTTGCCTCATCTGGACGATCAAAAGTGATAGACTTATCATAAAATTCTTCAAGGTATTGTCTTAATTTATTAGTTAATACGCGATCTTTTTTTTGAGGGTCATCAATTTTCTGACAATACAATTCATAGTTTTTTAGTGATGTATTGATATATCTCCACTGTGTTTTAGCATAGTTCAATTGTCCCTGCCCTTCGAACCAAGCAGCCCAACTCATATACAAAAAAGGATAAGCTGCATCAGGATACTTCTGCTGTGCTTTCATGCCTAAATGCATTACCTTTTCATACTTCCCTTTATTTAATGTCTTTCGTAATTTTTCTATTGACTGAGCATGTAATGAATGAATCGTAATTATTCCGATGAAGAGTAATAGTAACTTTTTCATGATCCAGTAAGACAAAAGTTTTCAGTTTATCAATTCACATATCACTTTGTTTTTTTAAATTGTAATATCAAAATGAAGAATGCAGTGATATATATCAAAAGTACGTAATTTTTAAGAATTTACTGTATTGCTTATCAAGCAAATAAGCATTGAATGATTTTGTTGCTGTCGTTTTAAATAAAGAAAATACAAAATACCCCTAATAATATGAACTACGCTGTCCAGCCTGGAGACACATTATACGGCATTGCCCGAAAACATAACCTATCTACTGATGACTTAATTTCATTAAATAATTGGTCGTCTGTACCCACTTTACAAATTGGTCAAGAAATTATTGTAGGAAAAAGTAGTACTCCACAAAACAATACAAAAGTAGAACCTGCTACAAGTGGTAAAACACATACTGTTGTTAAAGGTGATTCATTGTACGCAATAGGAAGAAAATACAATATATCCCCTGCGAGAATACTTACTGAAAATAACTTAGGAACAAATGCAGGAATATATATTGGGCAGGTTTTAAAAATCCCAAGTGAGGAGCAAGAGAAAACAACAACAGTTACACCTACTCCAAATACATCAGGACAACAGAAAATTCATAAGGTTGATGCTGGAGAATCGTTATATGGTATTGCTAGACAATATCAAACAACTCCTCAAGCTATTTTAGCAGCAAATGGCTTACCTGCAAATACACCTATTTATATCGGACAAGAGTTGAATATTCCATCTGGTTCAACAAATGCTCCTACATCTACAGTAAGTACACCAAAACAAAGTTCTACAGTTCCCAAGCAACAACCTCCAAAAGTATACACGGTACAACAAGGAGACACATTGTACAAGATATCAAGAGAAGTTGGGTTAACCCCTCAAAAAATTCTTGAGCTTAATGGGTTTGATGCAAATACTCCAATACAAATTGGACAAGAACTGAAAGTAACGGAAGAAACGAGTTCACCCGGAAGTACTTCCTCCCACTCGACAACAACAGTTACACCACAGAAAGAAACTCCAAAACCATCTAAGACATCACACAAGATTTCTAGAGGTGAGTCTCTATATGCTATTGGAAAAAAATATAACGTTTCTCCTGCAGAAATTTTAGCTTATAACAAGTTAACTCTTGATGCTACAATTTATATTGGTCAGATACTTCATATTCCCCCTCAATCACAAAAACCTTCTGCTCCGAATCCAACATCTAGCCCTAAAGCTCCGGAAAATCCAAGGTATCATGTTTACACTATTCAGTCTGGAGATTATTTATCAAAGATTGCCAAGAAATTTGGTGTAACACCTCAGGAAATTGTTGCCGCGAATCATATTCCTAAAGGAAGAATTTATGTGGGTCAGCAAATCATGATACCTAAGCAAAGTGGTGCAACAAGTGCCCCTTCACAACAGCAAAATACATCATCTAATATCCATAATGCACAAGGACGCTCTATTTATCAATTGAGTAAACTAGATGGCAAAACCATCTTTGCTAATGGACTTAGAAATAAAATTGGTTCTAGGTACAATATGATTGTTGATGATGTAGAAAATTTGCAAAAACGTCTGATTCAATTGGGATTATTAAGTTCATCTCATGGTGAAAATGTAAGGCAAATTGCACAATCATATAGCGGTCAGGTTCCCGGTAGCAGAGTTCCTAACACTCTAAGTGCATTAAGAAAAATGCAGGATAGATTCCGACTGAATTGGTGGGTAGGAACAGATGCAAGGTGCCAAATGTTGGGTACAAACCAATTTACATATGGTGAAGTGAGTCCACATGATGCGACCTACAAATTCTTAAAAGACTTTACTAAATTCACATTAAAGTTCCCAAATCCTGTTAATGGCCAAACTGAAACCGCTGAGTTCCAAAACTTTGTTTACAGTGGGTATAACCAATATTATGATGGTGTAGGATATATCGGAAAATCTCTTCCTAAAGATATTCCATTGAGTGTATACACTGATGTAGGACTTTCTCCAGTTATGGCTTCAGCGATGCAAGTTGTTTCGAGTCATGAGGGTAATTTTGATGCGATTAATAGCTATGATAAAGCATTCTTCTCGTACGGCTTTATTCAATTTGCTGGTGGAGGTAGAGGTTTGGCACCACTTATAGCAAGAATGAAAGTGACTCAACCCGCTCTATTTAAATCTATTTTCCAAAGTGTAGGGATCGATGTAGAGTACACTACTCGTAATAATGATATCCATCAAGGGGAGTTAATTATTGATTTCCCAGGAAAAGGTAGATTAAAAGGTATTGAAGCCGAAAAGGCACTAAGAGGAGATCATCAACTATATGGTCCTTTTATTAGAGCTGCGTTCCACCCTGAATTAATAAAAGCCCAAATTCTACAAGGAGTAAAGGCCTATGCAAAACCTGCTCTCGGAATTAAACTTAATATTAATACGGGTAGGTTCTCTCAAAGTAATTTATTGATCACTGAAGTGATCAACTCCGCTATGGGATTGGGATTCGCCATTGATATGACTGTAAATAAATGGATTGTAAAAACAGGAGAAATGTTTTCAAATGCAATCAATGCCATTGCCAGACAAAAAGGTCTTCATTCATTACAACAAATTATGATGATTGATGAAAGAGAAGTTCTTCAAGAAATTGTCAGACAAGAAGGCGGGGCTGATAAACGAGTTGCTGATAGAGGCAACAGTATGCTTCATAGTGGATTAAGTTCAGCAAAAAATCCTACTAAAGGTCAAGGATTAATTGCATAAAAATATTTATTACAAATAATTTTCAAAGCCATGCTTATGCATGGCTTTTTTCTTGAAATATCACAATTTCAATAGATTACGATCTAGTTTATAAAACATGAAATGAAAAAATTAAAAATCATTCATTTTTCATAATCTGATAGATATTTGTGTACTTTCAAGATTTTACGAGATTCGCAGAATATTCTTCACTATTTGAAGGATTCATTCTTGTTTTTAAACAATCTTAGGCTTAAATTATTTATTACTATGAAAATCGAAAATCCGATTAGCATCACTGACAGTGCTGCTGAAGAGATAAACAATATATTAACCCAGAAGAAAGTTCCAGAAGGATACGCCCTTAGAGTCGGTGTAAAAGGTGGTGGTGGCTGTGGAGGAGCTCAATTCACTTTAGGCTTTGACCAAGCTAAAGAAACCGACATTGAATATGAAACTAAAGGCATCAAAGTGCTTATTGAAAAAAGACAAATGATGTTCCTTTTAGATTTAGAAATTGATTTTGAAGACAGAAGAGATGAAAGAGGCTTCGTCTTTAACAAAGTGTCCGCTCAGTAGCTTTTGATTACATTCAATTAACGATGACAGAAAAAAGTACTACATCTCATAATGACAACGCAAACATAAAAGCTTGGATACCCTTGATCATTGGTGTCTCTGTAGGGTTAGGCGTCATTATTGGTTCTCATTTAAGATCACCAAGTCCGACAGACAAACGTTTGACGGTGGACTCTAATGCCTCAAAATTTGAACGTTTACTTAATTATGTAGATAAGTATTATGTAGATACTGTTGATATTGATCAGCTGACACAAAAAGCGATTGATATTGTCCTTAAAGATCTAGACCCTCATACTGTATATGTTCCTCCTTCTGAAGCTGACATTATGGCTTCCCGATTAGATGATGGATTTGAAGGTGTTGGTATTGAGTTTCGTATTATAGATGATACTCTTAAAGTACTTTCTGTAATGCCTGGAGGTCCATCAAAAAAGACAGGTGTTAGAGCGGGTGATAAAATTATTACCGTAAATGGAGATACTATTGCCGGTAAGTCCATTGCTAACTCAGAGATTGTCAAAAAATTAAGAGGAAAGAAAGGAACTACTGTCGATATACAAGTCAAAAGAAAAAAACAAGACGAGCTACTTGCCTTCTCGATCACAAGAGATATTGTTCCTACTCCTTCTGTAGAAGCTAGTTATTTGATTGATAACGAAACGGGATATATCAAAATCACAAAGTTTGCCACAAAAACCTATGATGAGTTTCACAATTCATTATTAAAACTCAAATCAGATGGTATGAAAAACCTTGTCATTGACTTAAGAGATAATGGTGGTGGATTCTTAGGACAAGCTGTAAAAATAGCCGATGACCTATTACCAAAAGACGATCTGATCGTTTACACTGAAGGAAAAGGGAATGAGTTCACTGAAAAAGAATATAGTCTTAGAGACCCTTCTTTTGATGGGCCTATCGTTGTCTTGGTGAATGAAAGAAGTGCTTCTGCCTCAGAAATAGTTACAGGTGCACTACAAGATCATGACAGAGCATTAGTGGTAGGGAGACGAACCTATGGAAAAGGATTAGTACAACGACAAATTCGTTTGAAAGACAACTCCTTACTTAGATTAACAATTTCAAGGTATTTCACTCCGAGTGGTAGAAGTATACAAAAGCCTTACGGCGAAGGTATATCATACAATGAAGACATCTCACAGAGGTATGAGAGTGGTGAATTATTTAATAGAGATAGTATAAAAACAGATAAAATGCCTCAATTTAAAACCGATAACAATAGAGTTGTTTATGGTGGCGGAGGTATAATTCCTGATAATTTTATTCCATTAGATACATCATCAGTTGGTATTTATTATTATACATTGGAACATACCGATATGTTAAGAGATTTTGCTCTGGACTATACTACTGAAAACTATATTGATCTTCAAGAAAATGGTATTGACCATTTCATGGAAAAATTTGATCAAGAAAAAAATCTAATTCGTAATTTAGAAACGTATTCTGAGCAAAACGGTATTCATAAAAGAAAGCAAACTGATTTTGACCAGAAAACTGATGAATATATTAAACACCGCATTAAAGTTCTTATTGCCAGAGCAATGTGGGGTGACAGTGGATATTATAGAGTAATGAACACTAAGGACCCTATGGTTGATGAAGCAAAACGAATTTTTAAGAATGGTTTAGCAAATGAAGATTCTACAAAAAAAGTAGAAGGATAATATCTTTAGGTTACAATTCGTTGTAACAGTAACTCAAGAACTATGTATTTCTCAACTTCTGATATAGATATAATTGTTGAAACTATTAAAAAAGATCATCAAGAAAATGAAGTGTATCTTTTTTTAATAGCTGATGCTAGTGAGGAAATTATTCCATCACTGATTGAAGCCTGCAATTCTGCTTCTATTTCTTGTATGGGAGCCATTTTCCCTATACTTATTGCTGAGAATCAATTTTATGAAGAAGGGCTTATTGCTTTTAAATTCAATAGTTCCTCTTCTCCAATGATCATAAATAATGACAGCCCTTTTGATATTAATTATATCAACAAATCAGACAATAACGCATTTTTATTTATAGATGGTCTCTCACTACAAGTCCAAGAGATGATCGAAGATATTTACCAATATCTAGGAGCTAATTTCTCATATTTTGGAGGTGGAGCAGGTTCTTTATCTTTAGTACAAAAACCTTGTGTATTTACGAACCAAGGGTTAATGAAAGACAGTGCTATTTTCTGTACTACTTCTGATAATTTTAACTTAGGAATTCAACATGGTTGGAGTAGAATCCACGGTCCATTAATAGCAACAAAAACAGAGAAAAATAAGATCGTTGAGCTGAATTGGCAAAATGCATTTGAACTGTATCAAGAATTTATTAGAGAAAACAACCAATTAGAAATCAATGAGGAAAATTTTCTAGAAATTGCAAAATCCTATCCATTTGGTATGATGAAAGAGGGACAAGAAGATATTGTCAGAGACCCTTACCTCGTGGATAAAAACGGTGCATTAAACTGTGTAGGTGAGGTATTAGAAAACAGTGTACTATACATACTAAACAGTACACAAGAGCATCTGATAAAAGCTGCAGAACAAGCCACAAAAGACGCTACCCTACAGCTCAATGAAGACAATTCCATACAACCTATTGTGATGGATTGTATTTCTAGGTATTTATTCCTTGGTGAAAATTACCCGCAAGAAATTAATGTCTGTAAAAAGATATTGAGGGAAAAACAGTTAAATGATAATATCATAGGTGCACTATCAATGGGTGAAATTTCATCCTATGGAAATGGACAATATATAGAGTTTTTCAATAAAACTATTGTAATTAATGCTATCGACCAACCAAAATAATGATGTTTTACAAGACATGATGCTATTGTATGAATTGTCACTTCAGACAGGACGTACGTTAGATTTTCATGAAAATATAGACAACTTTATAAAATTACTTTTACATCGTAAGAGTTTAACATCAGCATCATTATGGTTAAAAGCTAGCACAATCAAAAGGTCATCACTTACCTTATTGCCTATAAAAACTCATGATGCAGACTGGATTCGCATGATAAATTACCCGATCAAAGAAATACACAAACAGCAAACTGCATTAGTAGAACATTTTCTATCCTATTCATCTGACGAAGATATTTATTCGTTCGTCGTAGAGAAACCATATGTCATCCATGAAACTATAAACATTAAAGAAGGTACATACTTCTTTTATCGACTTGACAATTTTGGTTTTATCAAATTGTATTCATCTATTCCCAACGATGAAAAAATCAATAAAAAAGCAGTTAAAAAACTTAGAGTAGTATTTGACCATTTTAAAAACTCGATCATTGCTTCTCTAAATCAATTAAAGCTTGAAATAGAAATTGATAAATCTAAATCGATGAGTAATGAGGTTTTGATGACGGCAAAATTCCCTCAACAAAACCCCTACCCCGTTTTACGATTTACAAAAGACGTAGAATTACTGTATTTCAATGCTCCTGCTGAACGTATAAAAGGGCACTTTTTGGACTTAAAATGGGCATATGCTACCATGTTCTCTAAAACCTTAAATACCAATGAGATGAAGGTTTATGAACAGGTGATTGACGGGAAGTTTTACTCCTTTACCGTTAAGCCTATTCCCGAATATGGTTATGTAAATATTTACGGAATGGATATTACCAGCAGGAAATCCATTGAATACAAATTAAAGGAAGAGAAAGACAAGGCAGAAAAATTGGCTAGAGTGAAGATGGAATTTCTATCTACTATGAGTCATGAAATTCGAACACCAATGAACTCAATTATTGGTTCGCTTAACCTTCTAAAAGATACCACTTTAGATGATTATCAGTCCAAAAAATTGAAAATGATGAGATTTGCAGCTGACAACCTGCTACGTCTGATCAATGAAATTTTGGATTTCAATAAACTAGAAGCCAACAAGGTAAGTTTGGAAAGAATACGTTTTCCATTGATCGAAACAATGGAAAACTTATTTGCCATGCATACTGATAATGCTGAAGATAAAAACATCAGCTTAAATTTAAATCTTGAAAAGGTACCTGTAAATTATATCATTGGAGACCCTACTCGATTATCTCAAATCCTATTAAACCTTATCTCTAATGCCATTAAATTTACAGATAAAGGTGGAGTAGATATTACGGTGACTAGCACATTTAAGAACAAAAAAAGTGTCGTATATCAATTCAGTGTCAAGGATAGTGGTATTGGTATATCTCAAGACCGAATTGACAATATTTTCGAAGCATTTACACAAGAAGATAGTAGTACAACAAGAAAGTTCGGAGGAACAGGGTTAGGATTAAGTATCACAAAAAAATTAGTGGATTTACTTGAAGGCAGCCTTGAGGTAGATAGTAACGTAGGTGAAGGAACTAACTTTATTGTTACTCTACCTTATGAAATTGCAGCGAATCAGAACGATGAGGAAGAAGACTGGAACCAAGGAGAAATCACTAGAATTGAAAACTTGAACGGGGTCAGTGTTTTATTGGTAGACGACAATGATTTCAACATACTTATTGCCTCTGAATTCCTGAAAAGATGGGATGCTACTCTATATGTAGCTAAAAACGGAGAGGAAGCATTAGATCAACTAAAAAGAACAAAACAACAAATAGATATCGTTTTAATGGACCTTCAGATGCCTGTGATGGATGGTTTTGAAGCCACTAAAATTATTAGAAGTTTTGAAGAAGACTATTACCAAGAACTACCTATCATTGCATTAACTGCAGATGTAGCAAGTGAAGAAGTCTTTTCCTTGGATCAAAAAGGTTTTGATGATTTTGCTTCTAAGCCTTTCGAACCCGATTCATTATTACAAAAGCTGATCAAGCATATCCAAAAAAAGAACATCAAATCCTAAAAAATTTAAGATTGTAGTTGAAAATCGGATTATGACTGTATTTTTGTACGTTATTTTATTTTAGTAATCAACGTCCAACTACATTATTTAGCTTCTTTTATGGATACTCAAGAGCAAAAAATGCTAAAAAACCTAAGTCCGACAAAAATGTTTCTTCCGATTCTAGTTGGTCTTAGTGTCCTATTTTACATGATTTGGTCTGATGATAGTATAAATCTCGATCTCATTATTGAAAGCCTTGGAAACATGAACCTTTTTTGGGTGTTTCTATCTTTTGTAGTACTGTTTGGGCGTGATATCGGGTATATGTACAGAATTCGTACACTTACCAACAATAAATTAGATTGGAATGCCAGTTTCTTCGTGATTATGCTTTGGGAGTTTGCCTCTGCAATTACTCCTTCTGTAGTTGGAGGAACAAGCGTTGCAGTGTTCATAATGAACAGAGAGAAAATACCCTTTGGTAAATCACTAAGTTTTGTGATGCTTACAGCAATTTTAGACAATATGTTCTTTGTCGTTGCTTCACTACTTGTTATTGCATTGTTTCCTGGAAGTATCTTCCCATCTAATGACTATTCTACAGACCTGCTTGGTTTTACACTTGGACTACCTCAAATATTTGCTGTTAGTGTTAGTTTAATCGCTTTTTATACCGCTTTTATGGCTTGGGGATTATTTATTGGGCCAAAATCCTTTAAAAAATTCCTCTGGTATCTTACATCGTTTAGTTTTACAAAAAGGTGGAGAAGAATGGCTGTAAAAAGCGGAAATGAAATGGTTGTTGCATCAAAAGAGCTAAAAGGACACACTTCTTCCTATTGGGTAAAAGTAATTTTATCTACCGTTTTCATTTGGTCTGCGAGATATGCCATGTTGAATTGCTTAATCAATGCATTCTTACAAATAGATATTTTCAACCTTACTACTCAAGATATATTAGATCAGTTTCTAATTTTTGGCCGACAAATTATCATGTGGATTGTGATGTTAATATCACCGACTCCTGGTAGTGCAGGAACTGCTGAATATTTCTTTGGAGAGTTTTTCAGAGAATTCTTTAAAGATGGAGGTATAGTATTGGTTGTTGCTCTGTTCTGGAGGCTTTTCACCTATTATACTTACCTATTGATTGGTGCAATTGTTCTTCCAAGATGGATTCAGAAAAGGTTTTAATACAATAGAAAAGAGCTATACACTAAAAGGTATAGCTCTTTTTTTGTGTCTTATGTGTGTTTTCGATAATTAGGTAATAGGTAAATAAAAAATCGGTTCAACTAGAAAGTACTCTTTTTCTTATTGTAAAGGTCGAGATTACCGAAATGAACTACAATTCAGTTTATTAAGAATAGCTACAAATGTAATTTTCATAAAAGAATTCAATAAAACAGCTGATTTTCAAACAATAACTAGGAAAATTTACTTTCATTTTACAAATAGATGTCTGTAAATACAGTATTCTATGTTCTTTCTTACGAACTTTGTACCCCGAACTTAGAATTATGATTAAAAAAGAACATAAATTATCTGATTGGTTACCAATTACGAAGAAAGAAATGGAGCTTCGCGGTTGGGATAGCCTTGACGTTATTATTATTTCTGGTGATGCATATGTAGATCACCCTTCTTTTGGTGCAGCAGTGATTGCTCGCCTAGTAGAAGCAGAAGGTTTGAAAGTAGGAATTATCCCTCAACCTAACTGGAGAGATGATTTAAGAGACTTCAAGAAATTAGGAAAGCCTAATTTATTTTTTGGAGTAACTGGTGGCTGTATGGATTCCATGGTGAATCATTATACAGCTGCAAAGAGAAAAAGATCCAATGATGCTTACACTCCTGATGGTGCTCCAGGTTTCAGACCTGATTATGCCACTGTAGTATATACTAAAATATTAAAGGAATTATATCCTGAAGTACCTGTTCTTATTGGTGGAATTGAAGCCTCATTAAGAAGAGTAACACACTATGATTATTGGTCTGATAAGCTGATGCCTTCTATACTAAAAGAATCTGATGCAGATATTTTGGTATATGGTATGGGTGAACAGCCTTTAAAGCAAATCATCAAATTGGTAAAAAAGGGCGTTCCTATGCGTTCGTTAAAGACTATTCAACAAACAGCTATTTTACAGCCTGTTGAAGAAGATGTACCAAAAGGTGTCCATTGGAATACAATTGAATTAAATTCTCATGAGAAATGCTTAGAAGACAAAATTGCATTTGCTTCCAACTTTAAGCACATCGAAAGAGAATCAAATAAACAGATGGCTGACCGTCTTGTTCAGGTAATTGGTGATGAAAGATTAGTGATCAACCCTCCTTATAAAACAATGAAGGAGAACGAAATTGATGCTTCATTCGATCTCCCTTATACAAGACTTCCTCATCCAAAGTACAATGGAAGAGGTCCTATCCCTGCATTCGAGATGATTAAGTTCTCTATCAATATGCATAGAGGGTGTTTTGGTGGTTGTAGTTTCTGTACTATTTCAGCTCACCAAGGTAAAATGATTGCAAGTAGATCCGAAAAATCAATTATCAATGAGATCAAAGAGGTAACAAAAATGCCTGATTTCAAAGGTTATTTAAGTGATTTGGGAGGACCTTCTGCAAACATGTATAAGATGAAAGGTAAGATACAATCGATCTGCGATAAATGTGTCAGCCCATCTTGTATTCACCCTGTTGTTTGTGATAACTTGGATTCCTCTCACAAAGCAATGACTCAACTTTACAGAAAAGTTGATGCAATGCCTGAGATTAAAAAAGCCTTTGTTAGTAGTGGTATTCGCTATGATTTATTAGTTAGTGAATACAATAAATCTGACGAAACAAAGAGTTTGCATGAGTACATGGAACAGGTAGTTACCAGACATATTCCTGGTCGTTTAAAAGTTGCTCCAGAGCATACTTCTGATCCTGTATTACGTATTATGCGTAAGCCATCTTTTAAACATTTCCATACTTTTAAAAAGAAGTTTGATCAGATCAATAAGAAACATGGTTTAAAACAACCACTGATTCCTTATTTTATTTCATCACACCCTGGTTGTGAAATGAAAGATATGGCAAACCTTGCGTTGGAAACAAAGGATATGGGTTTCAAATTGGAGCAAGTTCAAGATTTTACTCCTACCCCAATGACAACAGCAACGGTTATCTATTATTCTGGAGTTCATCCTTATACCTTAAAGCCTGTTGATACGGTTAAGGACCCTAGAAAAAAGAAAGATCAGAATAAATTCTTCTTCTGGTATAAAAAGGAAAACCAGTCTTGGATTAGAGATACCTTACGAAAAAGTGGTAACTCAAAAATGGCTGAGGATCTGCTAAAATACCATGCACAACAAAAAAGGGAAGAGCGATTTGCCAATACCACAAGCAATGGTAAACCAACTCCTTCAAAACATGGGAATAAAAATACTCCTTCGAAGAAAAACTCTAGAAATAAGAGAAGAAGAAAGTAAAAAGATAAACATAAAAAAAACAGCACTTATTTATTTAAGTGCTGTTTTTTTATTTAGGGAATAAGTCACTATCGCTTACCCTTTGATCCGTCTAAAAATAATAAACCCCACAACAAATATTTGCTATGGGGTTATTCATTAAATTTCAATACTATTTTGAAATCTTAGAATTCAAGTGAAAAGTTTAGAGGAATAATTACCCAAGAAGGTACAGCCTCTACTTCACCTGTAATATTATTTGTAACTAACGTTGGTTCAAATTCTAATGCTTTAATTGCTTCGTCTACTCCAGTCGCTAAACGAGTATCAGAACCTTTCATAAAAGTATATTTTTCTACTTCTCCCTGAGCATTAACGTAAACTCTAACTTTAACAGATCCTTCAATTGCTAAATCTTTTCCAACTTTAGGATATGTAACAAGGCTCATTGCACTTTCATAATTTATTGGAGAAGCCTGCTTATATGAAAATAATGGTTTATCGTCGTCTATATTATTTGCGTTTACTGATGCAATAGCAAATGTTAGAGAAAGTAAAAACGCTGTAATTATTCTGATATTTTTCATGTTAGTATAATTTTAATTTAAAAAGAAAAAACAATGCCTTTGTTAACATTGGTGTAATACAAAGGTATATTAATACACTTATAAAATGTATGATAAACACTTTAAAATATAGTGATCATCATCATTACTTCGACTTCAAATTGTCAATTAAAAAGCTAAAAACCAACATTTCGTAAATATTTGTTTTTAATCAATTAGAAATTAGAAGTAATAAAGTGTAACGTAAACATCATTTCAATGTTACTAAATTGTGAACTAAAAAACCTTAATTTTTAATAAGCTGATATAATCCGCTCATTTTTAATCACAAAAAATTTAAATCCCGACTCTCTTTTACAAGATTTATTTTAGATAAATAACTGCTAAAACAACTAAACACTTAGTTATTCAACTACACTTTTAGTTATTAAACTAATTTTTTAGTTGAAAAAGTTGTGAACTAAATTTTTAGTTGATACATTGCAGACATCATCAAATAAATAATTATGAAAAAGCTTACTACTGCAGAAGAACAAGTCATGCAAGTTTTATGGGATCTGGACAAAGGTTTTGTAAAAGAAATAATAGAGCAATTACCAGCTCCAAAACCTGCTTACAATACCATTTCTACTATTATTCGTATTCTGGAACAAAAAGAATTTGTAGGTCATAATACATTTGGAAAATCGCATCAATACTATCCATTAGTAACAAAAGAACAATACTCACATCAATATCTTAAGAGTTTTGTAGGGAGATTCTTTAGTGGTTCTTTTGAAAACATGGTTTCTTTTTTTGCAAAAAAGGAAGATGTTAATCTTAATGAATTAGAAGACCTTTTAAAAGATATAGAAGACGATAAACCAAACACTAAAGATTAATAACATGCTTTCTTACCTCTTTATATCATCAATTGGATTAACATTACTCGCTCTATTTTATCTGATTTTCCTAAAAAGGGAAACCTTCTTTCAGTTAAATAGATTTACTATTCTAATTGGGGTAATGATCTCTATACTATTTCCTCTTCTCAATATATTACCAGAAGAGCAACAGACGGTGATAGCGAATACTATCCCAGTGATAACACTACCTGTGTTACAAGTAGGAGACCTTTCTCTATCAACTACTTCTGCTGTTACACTTAGTGATCATGAAATTGCACTCCTTTTTTATGCTTCAGTAGTATTTTTATTTACAATAAAGTTTACACTTTCGAACTTGAAATTATGGAAGTTTATCGTTCGAAATCCAAAAGAAAAAAGGCTAAATAAGCAGCTAATTATTACCAACGGACAATACCCTACATTTGCTTATTTAGGATATATCTTTTGGGATAATTCTAAAAAGCTTTCCAAGCATGAAGCTGACTTAATACTTCATCATGAAATTGCTCATGTAAAAGACTTCCACTCCATAGACATATTCATCATGGAACTATTAAAATGTATTTTTTGGTTCCACCCTGCTATATATATCATTGATGCTGCACTGCGCACGCAGCATGAATACATTGCCGATCAAAAGGCAAATCAAATGACGAACGATAGTTCCTATCGTCAATTAATGGTTCGATCACTTTTTGATGAGCTCTCAATAAGTGTTGGCCACGGATTTCAATTCTCAACTATTAAATCTAGAATTAACATGTTAAAACAACAACGTTCTGCACAGTGGAAAAGAGTTCATTCCATCTTTTCAATCGTTTTTCTAAGTTCTATTATTGTCCTAGCACAAGCTTGTGTTAAAGATGGACTAACTACCGACGTAGATCCTCGTATTAAAGATCTACAAGGTGATATTGTATTTGGATATGCAATTGATAATGAAATCTATTGGACAAGTGAAAACATGAAAACGTTTTTCCAAGGATATGAATCTGAGCAGACAACAGATCTTATTAAACAATTAGAAGCGGTTAAAGACAAAAATTTATTTCCTTCTTATATCTCTGAAAATGTCAATAACTTATTGATTGCTGATATGGATAAGGACAAATTAAGTGAAGAGTTAATTCAGAAAATTAAAGCACTCCCCTCTTCTAGAAGGTTTACCACTTTAAAGGAGGGTTCGTCTGAAACATATACTGATGAGCAACTAAAAAACGATGTATTCGAAGTGGTAGATCAACCCGCAATTTATAAAGGAGGCATGCAAAAATTATATGCTCAATTGGCAAAAGAAATTAGTTATCCAACGAAGGCTAAGGAATTAAATATTGAAGGTAAAGTTTATATTCAATTTACTGTTAACCAAGATGGAAGCCTTACTGATATGAAAGCCTTAAAGTCGCCTGACTATTTATTAGAAGAAGAAGCTTTAAGAGCAGCACAAAAGGTAATGACGGACTGGCAACCTGCAGAACATCAAGGGCAGACCGTTAAACAAAGGTTGGTTATGCCAATCAGTTTTAAATTATAAATCTATGGGGCTTCGGCCCCTATCTTTTTTTTAAAGATCTTTTTCTTTCAAGACCAATTCTGTAACCAATAAAAAATATCGCGGCAATAACGTCAATCACAACCCAAGACATTTTATCATTGAGATGAAGAGGTATAAAAGGGTTGAAGGTTAAAAGAATAAAAACGAATACTACGATCAACCTTACTGTAAAATTCTTATCATAATGATTGATTTCATAATAAATACCAGCTATTGCCGCCACTGAAACCAATATTCGAAGGAAGGTATAAAATTCTAATGGCAAAGAGAAAACTGCTAGTAATAGGCATGTCCCTGTAATATTGAAGAGTATTTTCATTTTTTAATTAGTTGGTTTCTGAGAGTCTAAAAATACGAAAGGCACTCCTATTTCAGAAGTGCCTTAGTGAATAATTTATGAGTTATTATATTGATGTATATCTCTTGTATTTTTTTGTACTGTAATTGCCCCGAATATTGACATTATAAAACCAAAGGCGTAGAACCCTTTTTCACTTGGTAATAAATCTGCATTTATCAATCCTATTGCTAATAATGCTATGGAAGCAATTAATGAGAACCAACTTAAGCCATAGTAAAGGTTGGTTACTTGAATAAATTCTTCTTTATCTCTAACACATTTCTGAACAGATACAGCAGAATATAATGCAAATAAAAGTACAGTTAAGTAATACCCTTTTTCATTTAACAACATTTCTGCTCTAAATAAACCGATTAAATATCCTAATACTCCTGTAATTAAAATCACCCAAGAGGATCCGATATACGCATTTGACGGTTTAGTATTCATAGTTAAGTTCTTTAAGTTATAAATAGATAGTGAATCAACCTGACTCTTAAACTATCTGAAGTTGGGTTTACTAACGGCAGTTGTAAAGTATTGGTTTGGAATCGTTTAGTTAAAAAAGATTAATAAATATTAAACAACATATGAAAATACACATTAAATGAATGAATAAACATACACTTATTATAAAACCGTAACAAACACATATACAGCTATATAATCACAAAATAATAACTGCAATTTGACAGGTAATTTTAGTGTTAAAAAACTACTGTTTACTTGTTGATTCACATAGTATACTTTTTTCACTCCCCCTACTTTTGTGATGTAAGCAAACAACAAAAAGCTTTCTCATTGTGTGCTTTAATTCTCACTAACTAATAAAGGATGAACTTATACACTGTCTCTATCGCGCATCATAATGTTGCAATAGAAAATCGGGAAAAATTTAAATTAAGTACATTAGAAAATGAACGAATGGTTCTACAAGTAAAAGAGATTTTGAATCTTGAAGAATGTATTATTCTATCTACTTGTAATAGAACTGAAATTTATTATTTGAATAACAAACCTCTGACATTAGAATTATTAAAATTACTATGTACAATAAAATGTATTACATATTCTGAACAATATCTACCTCTTGTAAAAAGCTATGAAGGTGATGAAGCTATTCAACATATCTTTAATGTAGGTATGGGGTTAGATTCATTGATTTTGGGAGATTTACAAATCTACGGTCAATTAAAAGATGCTTACCAAAAAGCGGCCGATTTAGGAATGTGCGGTGCTTATTTACATCGAATCATGCATGTGATATTTCATACTCATAAAAGGGTAAGTAATGAGACTTTATTTCTAAAAGGAGCCACTTCAAATGCATATAATGCTGTCAAAATTCTATTAGGAGAACTTTCAAAAACCATTGGAAGTAAAGTATTAATTGTAGGCTTAGGTGAAATGGGACAAAGCATCTGTAAATACCTTTCGGAATTTGACCTACAGAACATATGGGTCACAAACAGAAGTATGTCCAAAGCTAGAATGATCTCAAAAAACTATGGTTTTAATGCTATTGATTTTGGACTCCATAAACAGAAACTACACAAGTTTGATTTTATCATTTCGTGCATAGACGGAGAAAGCACTCAATATAAAATCACACACTTTAATCATGTACCACCAAAATGTATTATTGACCTTGGTGCGCCAAGAAGTGTATGTAGTCAGGTTGAACGATTAGGTGCTAAACTTTATAATATAGATGATATTGGTCGACTATCAAAAGAAGCCATTTCACAGAAAAAACAGGAAATTAATACTGTACAGCAAATTATTCATGATGAAGTAGAACAGTTTAAACTCTGGCAACAAAGTCAAGTGTTCTCTCCTACAATTCATCAACTAAAACAACAATTAGAGGCGATAAGGTTATCATCGTTAGCTACTTTCAAAAAAGACTTAAACCAAGACGAAATAACTGCTGCAGAAAAAGTATCTATGCATCTTTTAAATAAGATTATTCAAGTACCTGTAGTAAAATTAAAACAAGCCTGTTTAAGAGGAGAATCAGAAGAATTAAGTCAAGCATTACAAGAACTTTTTACTCTTGAACAACCCCAGGCTATTTCATCACAACTAAACAATTAATACTATGAGTTTTTTTAAATCATTATTTGGTAAGAAGAAAAAAAAGCAAGAAGGCCCTGTATCAGACAGACAGGTACAACTTGTACAAGAAACTTTTGCTATGGTAGCTCCCATTGCGGAAAAAGCTGCTGAAATTTTTTACACTAAGTTATTTGACTTAGACCCTACGTTAAAGCCTCTTTTTAAATCTGATATCAAAGAGCAAGGTAAAAAATTAATGGCCATGTTAGCTGCAGCGGTAAATGGCTTAAACGACCTTGGTGCATTAGTACCAGTAGTTCAGGATTTAGGAAAAAGACACGTAGCCTATCAAGTAGAAGATCAACATTACGATACTGTTGCTGCTGCTTTATTATTTACTTTAGAAACAGGCTTAGGAGATGCATGGACAGATGAAGTTGCAGAAGCCTGGACCACAGTTTATACAGTGCTAGCTACTACTATGAAAGAGGCTGCGGCCACAGTAGAACCTGTATAATTGAAAATAGACAATCGCTTAAATTCCAACTCTTACATGAGTATTATGATGGGCAAGGGGCTTGATTTTTATGTCCCTTTGCCTTACTCCTCCGAACTTAACACATGTTTCAAACAATAAAATAGCATAATCATGACTTTCAGAAAAAACTTTCCTCTTGTGTGTATTATTGGATTAGTTCAGTTCTTTTTTAGCTGTCAACCATTACCAGAAGACGATACTACAAAAGCATCCGACAAGAAATATTCTATTCAAGAAGCGTTCACAATAGTAGCCAAAGAAAATGATGTGGCTAGAACACTTTACACCAAGGCAATCGTTGGTGAAGGAAAAAAAAAGGGACTCAAATTTGACGAGGACTGGGAGAAAGACCACATCGAGGCAGGTCCACTACCCGCCCTATTTCTGCGAGGCATTGCAAGTGACATCCGTAAGCGCAAGGAAGTACCTTTAGGACTTTTCTTAGGTTCTGATTTCCCTATCAGAAAATCAAATAAGTTTACAGGTAAGCAAGCTGAACTGTTTGCAGAAATGAGAAATGACGAAGAACCAAAATTCTTCTACGATGAAGAAAATCAATTATATACTGCCATGTTTCCAGACTTTGCTTCAGCTAATGCTTGTGTCAGTTGTCATAATAAGCATCCAGAAACAACAAAAAGTGATTGGAAATTGGGTGATATTCAAGGAGCTACTACATGGACCTATCCAGAAGATTCAGTTTCTTTTAATGAGCTTCAAGAAATCATAATGGCTTACAGAAATGGAGCATCTTCAACTTTCCAAAAATACATTGATAAAACAAAAACATTTAAGGATAATGATGTTCCTGTTGTTGGTGATGATTGGCCTAAAAAAGGATACCAATTACCTGAACCAACTATCTTCCTAGATAGCGTAGGTGAACTTGCATCAGAGGAGACACTAAACGCTATTCTAAAGATTTAGTTTGTACTTTTTTTTCGATGTCATAATTGTAATTTTTAATTAGTTAGTTTTGATGAACACGCACCTCTCATTTGTTTCTAATAGTTTGGTTTTTTCTATGCTTACTTTCACCTTCTACACCAAACAGACAACAAGTTTTCTTTACGCGAGAGGTGCTGTTCTCAACCTTTAAAATGACATGTAATGAGTAAACAATTATACATTGTAATTGGTAGTATATTGTTTCTCCTCTTTGTGGCACAAGATGTCTTTGAACTTAGATGGGAAGCACTTTATCAATTACAACAAGAACAGATGTACAGAAGGTGGTCGGGATTAGGCCTTTTCTGTATTATTCTATTTCAATGGACCTTGAGTCTTGTACGGGTTGTACCTAAGTGGCAACATAAGTCTATCACCTTTCATAAAATTCATAATTGGTTAGGGGCCTTTACTCCATTATTATTCTATATACATTCCATGGAATTAGGGTTCGCCTATCTTTTTATTCTCAGCCTTACTTTCTTTAGCAATTTTGTAATGGGCATGTTTAACCTTGACCTATTAAAAACGAGATCACAACTAATTTTTCAAGGATGGATGATCGTACATGTAACCTTCTCTGTCTTTATTACTTTCTTAACCTTCTACCATATATGGGTAGTTTTCTACTATGAATAATGAATAGCTAAAAACTAAAATGATCTTCAATCATAAATCATAAAGAGATGGAAAAAACATTAAAACTAAAGGTAGTAGATGTAGTGAAAGAAACTTCAGATGCTATCAGTATACATTTTAAACAACCTTTCTTCCGAAAAATTAAATATACTCCAGGACAATTTCTAACACTACTTGTCAATGTCAATGGTCGCGTGGAAAGAAGGTGTTATTCATTAAATAGTGCACCTAAAGTTGACAAAACAATTAGTGTAACCGTCAAAAGAATTAAAGACGGCAAAGTATCTAATTTCTTATTTGATAATGTAAAAAAAGGAGATAAAGTTCAGGTATTATATCCAATGGGTGAGTTTACTATCACACCTGATGTTGAGAAAAAAAGACATATTGTTCTTTTTGGAGCAGGAAGTGGTATAACTCCTCTGATCTCTATTTTGAAATCGATCTTACATAAAGAGCCTCAAAGTATAGTTTCATTATTTTATGGCAATAGAGATGTTGAATCCATCATCTTCAATCAAGAATTAACAGAGTATAAAAACGTTTTTGAAGATCGATTACACTTGGTACATATATTAGAATCTCCAGGTGACTTTAAGGATTGCTACAAAGGAAGAGTGGAAAGAACTCAAGTTCCAGAATACCTTAAAAAAGTGCCTCAATGGGATACTACAGAGTATTTTATTTGTGGCCCTTCTGGAATGATGATAGAAGCTGAGGAAGGTTTAAAAGCAGCAAATGTTGATGAAAAAGCGATACACATCGAGCGTTTTTCTGCACCTCCTCCGACTTCTAAGGAAATGAAAAATGCAGGGGCTTTCTTAGAAAACAGAGAGATTAGACTTCTTCAGAAAGGAAAAGAGCATGTATTTACTGTAAAAGCTAATAGTAATATCCTAGAAGCTGCATTGGATGAAAAAATCAGCCTCCCTTATGTTTGTATGGATGGTATATGTGGTAGCTGCAAAGCAAAAGTAGCTCAAGGAGAAGTTTTTATGAGAGATGGTCACGTTTTAAGTGAGCAAGAAGTAAATGATGGAATCATTCTCCCATGTATTTGTCATCCTATTAGTAATGATGTAGTCGTTGAATATGCTTAAAATTAGTAGAAAAAGACGCAGGCAATGGATCGGTATGAGCTTCGGTATCTTCATTACTAGTATTGCTTATGTAGTTCTATCTCACCCTGCCAATGAAGAATACCTCTCCAAAGGGCCTTTAAATACAGGACATGAGGAGCTTCAATGTTCATCTTGCCATACCACTGCAAAAGGGAATGTCTTCCAACAGATGCAAGCAAACATTATGTTTAGTGTCGGCTTAAGACGCTCTGAAGCTAACTTCGGTACAGAGAATGTGGATAATAATAAATGTTTGGCTTGTCATGAAAGAGAAAATGACAGGCATCCATTACACCGGTTTGAGGAACCTCGATTTGCTAATGCCCGCAAAGAGATTGGCGTTACAAACTGTGAATCTTGTCACCAAGAACATAACGGTGTTCGAATAACCCAATTAGATGTTGGTTACTGTAGAAGCTGTCATGAAGAAACAGAAATGAAGAATGATCCTTTAGACGTTTCTCATAAAGAGCTTATCGGTGCAAAACAATGGAATACCTGTTTACAATGTCATGATTTTCATGGCAATCATATTTTCCATGCTGCAGAATCTATCAAGGATACTATTCCTATAGAAGAAATCAGAGCTTATTTTAATGGTGGTGATTCTCCTTACGCACAAGAGAAGAAATTTTATGCCACTACTGAAGAAGAATTTCTTAACCAACAATAATCAAAAAGCTGTCTTCTTATTTACTTTAATTGTTCCATACAAAAAAGCCCTTCACAAATACTGTGAGGGCTTTTTTATATATAACACTCTATTATCTTCCGGCAAGGATATTAATATCTGCATTTTCTAAATAGGTATTTTCATACCCTTCTACTGCAGCATTTATCATTGCTTTACCTACGCGTGGTGTAGAAGTAATATATTTTGGAAATAAGGTATCAATCACCGGGTACAATGGCCCTAGCATCTTATAGATTTTTTTATACATTGGTACTTTAGACTCCACTCCCTTCATTGGCTGAATAAAGCCTGGTCTAAACATGTAATGCTTTTTAAAAGGTAGCGTCAATAAATCATTTTCTGCTTTTCCTTTTACGTTTGCCCAATTTTGAGAGCTATTTTCATTTGTTGATGTTCCTGCTCCTGAGATAAAACAGAACGTTACATCAGGACTTAATGGTAATAATACACTCGCAAAATGCATAGTAAGACTATAAGTAGTTTTATAGTAATCATCTTTACTAATACCTGCGGATGATATTCCTAGACAGAAAAAACATGCGTTATAGTCTACTAGTTTTGGTATAATTGGTGTAAGATCAAAAAAATCTTCATGAACAACTTGTTCGAGTTTTGGGTGATCAATATTCATCTTAGAACGAACAATGATCAATACTTTTTCTACTTGATCATTTTCCAAACATTCAATGAGAACTCCATGACCGATCATCCCTGTTGCTCCAGTTATGATTGCCTTTATTTTTTTCATGTCTAGTTTATAATATAAGGATCTTTATTGTTTAACGATTAGAATTTGGATTAATTATTCAATCATAATAAAACTTCCCCAATAATATGGATCTGGTTCTTCTGATAAAAGTTGTAATTGTGCATCTCTAAATGCCTTATACTTATCACCATACAATAACCAAAGTTCATAAAACTTACTCATCAGTTTTACGGTAAATATATCATCTACATTCCATAAGCTTGTGATAAACGTATGGGCTCCAGCAACACTAAAAGCATACTGAAGGCTAGTAATCCCATCATCGTCTTCATTAGAAACCACACCGGTATTACACGCAGACAAAACCACTAATTCTGTTTTATCTAAATTTAACCCTGTTACTTCAAAAGCGGATAAAATTCCATCTATTCCTTCAGAATAATCTAAAGTCAAAGTATCGTTTAGGTTTGAAGATTCTGATAAAAAAAGACCCGACCTAAGAAGGTTATAATCAGTTACCACATTTTCGCTTTGTAAGAAAAAGCCATGCGTAGCTACATGTAAAATATATGGGGAACGTTTTAATTGCTTGATATTTTTTTCTGTTGCTTTCTTATTTAGATAAACCTCAGTTTCCCACCCTTTGTTTACTAAAATTTCATCTATCTTTTTTATTTCCTTTTCTGTGCCTGGCAAGTTGGTGATGGGTACTTGAATATTACCTACACCTTTTAAAGTTGGAGCTCCTCTTTCATCATCATTATTACTTGTATTATTAAATACAGGTGCTCCCAATAGAACAGCATAATCATCTTTTGAAAAGGTGTTTTCCCTTTTAAAGTCTCCGAGTTCCAAAGCCGTTGACATCAAAATAATCTCCTCCTCCTGAATAAGAAATTTCTTAGTTACTGGATTTTGAAAAGTATTAATGTTCACTTTATTATAAATACCATATGGACAAAAAAGGATAGTAGAATGATTGGGTAAAAGGCTATCTAACTTTACTTGAATTGGCTCCCATAAACTTGCATATGCTCTCTCCCCTGTAGGTTTATTGATTCTTATTCCTCTTGATTGTCTTTCTGTTTCTTTATACCAATCTTCACTTTTCTCTATGAGCTGTAGCAAGTCTTCCTCCTCTCCTATCCTAACTATAAATGGATAAGATTTATTCTTTATCAGAATTGTTGCAAAATATTCTACGTCCTTTTTATTGTAGTCATATACTTTGATCACTTCTACAAAAGACTCTGATTCTTCTAGCTTATTTTGTATATCATGCCAATTCTTGATTTGTGATTCTTCATCGTTTATTTCAATTTCTGAAGAAGCCAATAACAATGATTTTTCAAGTTCTACTACCCTTTGTTTTAGTTCAATAGGATGTTCTCTTTGTTGTATTCGTTCTTCGTCGCTCATAAAATACAAGCAAGATAACTGCGATCGTAACTGTATAAGTTTCTCCAAATAAGGGAATATGGCTCCTTCACCTTTTATCTTTTCTAGGGCGATCAATTTCTTCTTGGAGATCTTTGAACGGTACTTCAATATCGTTTTGTTAGCTATATTAAAGTTGATGTATAAGTTTAATATCTCTGGTGTAATTGCCTCGCCTTTATCATAAATGATTGCATTAAAAATGTCTCCAACGTCGTTCGTTCGTTTTAGAAAAAGTACCCTTTCCTGTTCATTAGAATATAGTAACGTCTTCTGATAGAAACTCAACCTGTTTTGCAAGGCCTGCTTCATATAGGAAATCATTTGTTCATCGTCTCCTTTGATCGAATATAAATAAGCTAAATGTGCCAAAAGTGATGCATATATTACTGTGTTTTCATCACATCGATAGAGTATCGCATTAAATATGGTCTTAGCTTCTTCATATTTTTTTAACTGAACTAGTGCTTTAGCTTTTAAGAATTTTAATCGAACTACATGTACTTCTGTATCTGACAAATAGTTCTCTTTTGCGATTTTAATGGCTTTATCATAATAATTAATTGCTTCCCTGTATTTCTCTTGTTTAGATAAAGACCAACCTTTTAAACCAAAAACCATAAGCATAAAAGCATGGTCCTGAGAAAATTTCTTTGATATTATTTTCTCTGCTTGTTTAAAGCTTTCTTCTGCCAGCTTGTAATCACCTTTTTCAACTAAATTCCATGCTAAATTATATTGATAGATAGAATATGCAGTAGTATGTGTTTTTCCTGTGGATACTAAATATCTATAATTCTCAAAAAGCTTTTCTCTTCCATCAACAGGGTTCCCATATAAGAAATTATAATCCACATAAATACTCACTGAGATAGTATACTCATCATGGTATTTCTCCATTCGGTTATCCATTAGATTATAAAACTCTGATAGAAGGATCTCATGCTGAACAAAATTCCCATTTAGAAACTCCTGTCTCGCCTTTGTAACTAAATAAAATAAATATATGTCTCCACTTTTTTTGATGTACTTACTCACATCCCTCATATGAAAACTTGCGATTTCATATTCACCGATGATAAGATATACATTTACTAATTCTAGTTGTGCCCTTTTGTATGCAGATTGATGGTAATTTCTTAAAGAATAGATTTGAAGAGCTTCTTTTAGGTTTTCAGTAGCTAATTGATAATGAGACATTTTTTTATTTACCGTTGCCATCAAACTCAAAATATTTGCATAGAGAATCTGGTTTTTCCCCAAGACATGAATAGCTCTTTCTTTTGCCTGTTTATAAACTTCAATTGCCTTCTCGAAATCTTCCGTTTTAGCGTAACAATCTCCTAGAACTGTTAACATTAGTAGGTATTGAGATGTGTTTTGAAGCTCATTCTTTTCAAGGTCTTTTTTTATAGTAGCAAGTAGTGTTTCTGCTTTATTGAAACGCCCCTGTTGTAACATCATTTTTGCCCAATAAATCTGATAGCTAGTAAAATTAAGGTAGAAATCTTGCTCAATTTTATAATCTTTCATCATGGATAATGACTGCTTGAATTTCTGATCTGACAACACTATATCTCCATTTAATCCATGTAAAAAACCTTCGTTAAATAAGGTCATACTATAAATGGGGTTATCATAGCCTACTGTTTTCTTGTGTAGTGTATTTATTGTTCTCAATAAGATTTCGGCCTTATCTTCTTCCCCTATAATTAGATAAGTACCCACTAGGAAATTTGTCGCCAAACAGTAATCAGGATACATTGATCCTGCCGAATTATCCATGACATCAAGTGACTTCTTAAAATATCGAATGGCTTCTTGGTAGTTTTGTTTCTCTACATAGATTCTACCTAAATAAATATAAGGCAATACTAGCTTGATGCTATACTCATCGTCCGTTTCTCTTAATACTCTTTCTATACTGTAGATCAGATAGTTTTCAGCTTTATCTAGTTGACCTTGAGTACGGTATTCGTTTAAAATATTATGATCAAATACAGGCTTAAACTCTTGTCCAAAAGCATGTAATGATACGAATATAAACAGCAGTAATATAGTTCTATAAATAGTTTTTTGGGGCATCAATAGTAATCAGGTGATTTGCTCTTTAATTAAGTTACGAATTAATTTATCATCACAAAAGCTCCCCAGAAGTAAGGCCTTTTATAACGGGCCATAATATCTAATTGAGCTTGGTAAAAAGCCTTATGTCGATCTCCCATTACATTCCAATGCTCATAGAATTTTGTCATTAACTCTTTCGTTGCTCTGTCATCAACACTCCATAAACTCATCACAACAGAATGTACTCCAGCAATAGAAAACGCATATTGTAAACCGGAAATCCCTTCTCCTTCGGTCACCTCAGAAACACCCGATTGACAAGCAGACAATATCAGAAGCTCAGTATTGGATAAATTTAACCCTGCCACTTCGTAAGCAGTCAAAATACCATCAAGGCCTGAATTATAAATTTCATTTAAGCTTTTAGTATCAGTCTGAATAAACTCTGAGAAGAATAAGCCTGATCGGAGCATTGGGTTATTGGAGACAGAATACCTCATTTTATTTAGAAAGAATCCATGAGTTGCTATATGCAATACCGTTGGAGAAGTCTTCAAGGTCTTAATTAATTCTTCGGTGGCTGCTTCTCTTGTAAAAACTTCTACTTTCCAATTATTTTTCATCAATAACTTTTCAGAAATTTCTATCTCTTCCCCAGTTCCGGGCAGTTCGTCTAATTGGATTTTCAGACCTTTACTTTTTGTTGCTCTAGTACCATTCTCGGAAAGATTGTTTTCTTCAAACACCGGATTACCTATTAATACAGCATTTTTCTTCCTGGGCATCTCTTGGTTTCTCGTACTACTTAGTAATTCTGTAGAACCATTTAATTGTTTGATATATTCTTCTTGAATAAGGTATTGCTCCGTCATTTCGTTCTGAAGTGTGTTTACATTAATGAGGTTGTATATACCATCAGCTATAAAATAAATTGTATTGTACTTTTCCTTTCGTGTTTTGAGAAAGTTTGAAATTGGTTTCCAATAAATTTTATAGGGACTACTTTCTTCTTCAGCTTCTACCATCACCATATTTCTACCTAAAGGTGTAGATTTTCTTTGGTAGATTGAAAACGCCTCATTTTCTAATTGTTCACTCTTCCCAATAGGTACATACATAGGATACTCTGCATTCTTATCCACTACTAGTGCAATATATCTAGATGTATTACCTAGTGATGTTCGTAGCTTTACTATCTCTATAACTACTTCACCTTCTTTTAATACATTTTTGATATCCTTCCAGCCTTTATAAATAAGATCAGACTGTTGATTGACATAAGCATTACTCGCCAAAACTAGAGACTTTTCTAGGTTATTGATATTATCTAACAATAAGTAAGGATCAACTCCCAGTTCTTTTCGTTGTTGTACCGACATATAATTTAATGCTGCAATACCATCTCTAAGCGATAACATTTTACTTAGATAAGCGGGAAAACCTTGGGCAACTCTATCGTCTTTATACTTGTATAAGTGCTTATTTCTTTCTCTTGTTTCGACCAAAAAGAAGCTTCTAAATTTTAAGTGGATATCATAACAGTTTTTCAACATCAAAGGAGTTACATTATCTCCCATCATGTACATAATATCATAGAAGACATCAAATAAGCTTCCTGTTTGGTGTAGGTACTTAATCTTATCTTGAGAGCTAGAATATTTCATGGTATTATCATAAAATTTCAAGCGTGCTTGGATGGCCGAGATAATCATCTCTTCTGCTTTATCCCAATTTCCTAACAATGCGTTAGTGTAGGCAATACCACCATTCACCATAGTATCCAAGATAGTTCCCGTTGTCACCTTTTCATCCAACTCTATAAAAATATCTAAGGCGTCTTGGTATTTTTGTTCTTTTATGAGGAGGTTAGCATAACTGATTTGGGTGTAAATAAAATGAACATCATATGCAGTTACTTTTTCTTTAAAGATTGAAAATGCAATACCGAAATAATAATTCGCTGAATCTAATTTCCCTTGTTCTGAATAAATATTTGCAAGTTCTTCACTATTGTATGCCTTTAAAATCGATGTATCAAGGTTTAAGAAATCAATGAGTTCATTTGATGATTTTAGATTTGAAATAGCTTCTTTAGTAGCTCCCTTTCTCCTATCAGTAAAACCTTTACAATACAGAGTCTCAGCAAAATTTAAAGTAGAATCTTGATCAATTCTCTTTAATAGCTTAATCCCTTTATTAATAATATTTTCAGCCTTATCTGTTCTTCCTGTGTAAGCCAAAAGTTCGACGTAATCGAGATTTGTTTCTAAAAAGAAGCGAGTATGAGTCATGTTCTTATCAAGCATTCTTGCTAGAGTTTGAGAGAAAATCAGCTCGGATTCTACAAATTCTCCCTTAATGATCAATAAGCGGGCAGTTGTTATTTGAAAAGCATCATTTTGCTTTACCTCTTCTTCTCCTACTGCTTGTTGAATAGTGTTGAGATAATCCTCAGCCAGTTTATACTCTCCCCTTTTTAGTGCTACATTGGCTAAAATCACTAAACAAGATGTATATCTGACTACCTCTGTTTCATCCATCTTATAGATTTCACTGGCCGATTCCAGCAAAGGAGTAGCTTTATCAAATTGACTAATTTCAGCATATAGATTACCTATACGTTCTTCTACTGCGGCATATGCAAAATGATTTGTCCCTACCATCTTCTTCACATGAAATTCAGCATCTTTATAACTTTCCAATGCTTTATCATAGAAACCTGCTAAGCGATAAGCATCTCCCAAAACCAACAAACATCTGCTATAATTAGGGGAATTCTCTCTTTTTTTTGCGTCTAATTCACTTAATGTCTTCTGCATCAAATCAATTGCTTGATCATGTCGAAAAGAAATAGAATAAAGATGTGACAAATGAATATCCACCTCTTCAAAGTCTTTATCAAAAGACCTTCTATATTTCATATTTATGGCTATTCTTTTAGCATCAAGCATATATTGTTCAGCCTTCTCGAAACTTCCCTCATAAGAATAAATCATACCCCAATTCATTAGATAATGGGCATAATTAATAGAATTTTGACCTATCGTTTTATCGATAATAATCTTAATCTCTTTTAAAAGTTTCTTTGGGTATTCAACTTGTCCTAATCGAATATAACACGTCGCTAAATAATTTAAAGAAATTGCATAATCAGGGTATAACCATCCTGTGGTTTCTTCTAAAATATCTGCAGAATATTGAAAATGATTTAAGGCCTCTCCGTACTCTTGGCGTTCTAAACAAACTCTACCTAAAGAGAACCTTGCTATGTTTTCATGGATAGACATTTCTCCATGTTGTGCTTGCATAGCTTCTACCCATTCCCAAGAGTTTTTCTTTGCCAGATCTAATTCCCCTTTATTGATAAGGGTTTGGATTGCTTCCATTGTAAATGGATTTCCAAAATCTTCTGCTTTGAGACTTTTAGGAATTAATAAAACAATTAGTAATAAAAATATTGTTCGTAGAGTGTGGGTCATTTCTGTGTAGTTCTATACCAAGTCTATATAAAATTGAAGAGAAGTAATTTACTATTAAAAAATCATAAAACAGTACTTTTTTATGATTTTCAATGACCAAAATTGATAAAAACAGTGTCCTGTATTTAAGCTATTGAAACACTTTAATGTTAATAATATGGAATTTTAACTTAAAAATGATACATTTTAGAAACATTGTAACTATTTTTGTGAAATATATTTCAATTGCTTAAAATGATTCGACACATATGGAAACAATTATTCTTACATTTATCACCATTATTGCCATTTACAGTGCTATTAAAATCACTTCTTGGTATAAATATTTAGGTTTAAGCTCAGTAGAAGCCATTTCACTTTCTATTTTAACATCTTTCTTTATGGTGATTACTGTAGGGAAGTTAGTAAAGGAAGTATTAGTAGGTTTACATTATTTACCTGCATAACAAATAGCAATAGCCACTTCATTTCCGATAGTTTTTAAGTCAAATTCCCAGTTATTATCTTCCCCAATTTGTAATTGCCATTTACCATTCACGTACCAAAAGCTGAAATTGTCTAATAAATAGGATTTATCTGTTGCCTTGATGAAAGCCTCTTTCATTGTAAACAGCTGAAAAAGAGCAATTTTTCTCGCATCCTCATTTTGAATAGATTTTATCTCATTAATTTCTTGTTCTGATAAAAACCATTTCAATTTATCCTCATCCAGTTTTGAAATAGGCTCTAGGTCTATACCTATTGGCTGTTGTGATGTTACTACTACTAAGTACCCGTTACTATGTGAAATATTGAAGTGATAGTTTTTCTTTCCATAAATATTTGAGAGGAATGGTTTCCCATTTTTTGTGTATGAAAAAGAAATTTGTTTTGGTTTAAGTCCTAATTCTTTTGCTAGAATGTGTTTTAGGAAAGTTCTTGCTTTTAAAAACTCCTCTTTTTTTATCGGAGAAATAAATCGTTTGTATCGTTTAAGTTCATCCCCATCTAATAATGCAAGTTCTCCTTGAATCGAATCAACAGTAGTCGTGTTTAAATTATATGGTTTTGTATCTGTCATAAATCAGGTCTTGAAAATTAACTTTCTAATACGAGTAAAGAGTTAATTTAAATGATTAGTCTTTCTCTGAATTTTAAATTAACATCCAAAGCGTCCAAATTTCCAAATAATAGATCGATATTTTCGATGCTTTTGTGAGTGACTAATCTTTAAATTTTCCTATTCGTAAAAAACTCTTGATAAAAAAACACCTCATCCTTAATAAAAAGAATGAGGTATAAGGTGATATAGAAATTGATATTATTTTAGAAGACCATTTGCAATTACTTCTTCATCAGATTGTCTAATCAGACGATAATGTCCTGCCCTTTCAAGCAATTGATCATAATTAATAGAGTCTCCATTTACATCTACATTGATGATATCTTCTTCGTATGTTGGGTCATTGTATCTTTCATCCAAAATACCTACCAATGCTACCTGAGCAGCACTTTCATCCGTATAATCTGTACCCTCATATAAATAGATTCTATATGATTCACTTTCTTCTAAAAACTCTGAATAGCTACTCTTAAAAAATGCCATCCCATTGATTCTTTCATGCATCTCAATAGTAAATTCTTCTCCAGAGTAATCAATATGATTAAAATTAAATACGGAGATCGTATGTGTTCCATTTAATGCTGATGTTCCTACATCTGATAATGCGAAGTATTCTGTTCCATTATATTCAGGATCACTATCTTTATTCATTCTTACAGAATATTCAGAAGAGATAATTTCGTTATATGTTATTGGCGTACCGTCTTTTCTCTCTCTAAGGTCAAAATAGATCACTTCATCTGTATCTACTTTTGTTTTACCCAAGTGAGCTAGAATTACACCTTGTTCAAAGTAATTATCATCATTTAGATTGATCACAAAAGATGAATAAGGCTTAGAATCTCCAGTCATTTGATGAGAGAACAGTACATTTCCATTTACACGCTCTTCAAACTTCACCCATCCATTAATAAAATCTTCACTACCAGGTTTTGCAAAATCATACATCATTACTTCACCTGTTAATTCATTCCCTCCTACATCAGCTTTACCATAATATCCTTCACCTTGGACTATAGGCTTCTTTTCAATCAATAAAAAAGCATCTTCTATTGAAGCTGGTGTACTATATTCCTCAGGTAAATTAGTATAGCTATTATTATCAGAGAACATAGGAATGTTGGCCAATTCGATAAATGGATTATCAGTTTTTACTCCAGAGTTTTTAGTTCCTTCATAAAGGTCTATCACATATTCATATTGATTGTCCGGGTTTACAAGATTGACTCCGACTAACATAGGTCCGTCTGTTCTAGGAATGAATGTAGAATAACCTACGACTTCACCAGAAGCATTCGTTATTTCGTACGTTTTCTCCCCATCATAATCAAACTCATTTGTCCCTAATTCTGTGATGGATTCGATATTTAGGTCATTTTCTTTTTTGATTACTCTTAAGTGAGCATTTATTTGAGTTAACTCTTGGTAAGTATATTTTTCTGATAAATCAGTAATAGATTCTGTTTCACCTTCTGCAATTGGTGTCAGCGTTTCAATAGAAGTTGCCGAAAGGTCAATTGAACCATTATATAATTGCACTTGATATTCTTCAGAGGCTGCCTGATCTAATGTAACTCTAAGTATAATTTTTCCATCTTCATCTTCTTCCAAATTTACCGTACCATTGTACGTAAATTCTTCTGGTTGAATCATTTTATAAGATTTCGATACAATAGGTTGGTTACTTGGTATTGGATTCTCTTCATTATCACAAGAGATAAATCCAATTGTAAAAATTAGAAGTAATAAGGTAGATTTAATATAATTCATAGTATCAACAGAGTAATTAATTTTCATATACAGTTATAGAACGACAATATTTTGTTCAATGTTTAACTATTTAAATTAATTAACAACATGTGCTATCAATTAGTTCAAGGGTATTAATTAAAAATAGCACCTCCTAATTGCTCCTGACTTCCCTTTTGTTTTGATGTTGTTTTATTACCGCCTCCTATTCTGTACCTAAACGTTAATCGGACTACTTTAGACTCCCAATCATATAGTTTGTCTTCAGAAAAAGTAGGTTGATTTCTAGTCATTGCATATTGTTGAGTATCTAAGACATCATCAACAGAAAGAATTAAACTGCCTTGACCTTTCATCATAGATTGAGACAACGATGCATTGATAAAATACCTCCCTTTTACATCTCCTTGAGGGTTTTTAGAAGGTGACATGTATTTATAAGTCAGTAAAAATTGACTCCCTTTCCATAACTTCATATTTGAAGAAAGCCCGGCATTCCAATTATAACTTGTCTGATAAACACTCTCATCGACGTTTGTTCCATCAATCATATTATAGTAAATACTTAAATTACCATTGATAGACCACCAATCGTTTAATGTAAGATCGCCTACAACTTCCCAACCTGCATCTACACTTTTTTCCATATTTACAACGGTATTAATCATTACACCATTTTCTTCTGTAGTATACCACCTTGCTGGATCTGTGTATAATTTGTAAAATAAAGATGTTTTGATATTAAACTTTTCTTTATTTATTGCATACCCTATCTCAAATATATCCAAAAATGTGGCATCTAGCTCTGGGTTACCTTGCTGAATATAGCTCGGGTTTGATGTATCTTCAAAAGGATTAATCATTCTCATCCCTGGACGTTGAACTTTTCTACTATATGAGAAAAATACATTGTCATATTCTCCTAAGCCTTGTTTTAAGTTGAGACTTGGATAGATCTTGAAGTAATCATTTTCGTATACTTTTGATGGATCTGACTCCAAGTAAGAACGAATAAAGGTTTGCTCTACTCTAACACCCACCTGATAACTAAATTTATTTTTGTTACCCGATACCATTGCATATCCTGCTGTAACATGTTCATTATAATTGAAGATATTATTTCTATCCTCATTAGGAATATAGCCTCCCGTATTTTCGTCATAATCTAAGACATACAACCCCTGAGATTTTCCTCTGTAGGTCTGTTTGAATCCCGTTTCTAATCGTAAACCATTACCTAATAGACGAGAATAATCTGTTTGAAAGGCAAAATTATTGAAAGTAGCTGTAGTGTTATTATACTCGGAGGTTCCCATGGTTTTATCTACATCTACATCTCCAGCTGCAAATGCTAAACTCATGGCTAACTCCTCACCTTCTCTATCCGTTGTATGAAGATAATCTAAACGTCCATCCACCTTAAACTTCTGACCTACATTAGTATTGTAAACTGAAGAAGAATCAGGCCTACCTTGATCAATTGTTTCTATTGTTGTGAGGTCTCCGTATCTACCCCAATCAATCCAGACTAAGTTAGCGGCTACATTTAATGAGTTCTTTTCATTAAAATCATATTGACCGCCAAGTGAAAGGTTATGCTTTTCAAAATTATTATCTCCATAATATTGCTGATCTGTATTTTTGAAAGGTTCGTCCTCTCCAAAATTTTTCAGATTAGCATCCATAGAAGTGTACCTATTTTCTTGTTTATAATTATATCCTAAGTTTAAGGATAACTTTCCATCTTGTTTGTTTAATCCTATACCAGCATCGTATTTATCATTAGTTCCAGTACCCAATAAAATATTGGCCGAACTACTTTTTAAGTTTGCACTAAAAGTGGAAATATTAATGATTCCTCCAGTTCCATCAGCATCATATCGAGCAGAAGGGTTAGAGATAATATCGATGTACTCAATATCATCTATGAGAATTTGTTCTAATATAGGACCATACTCACCAGACTGACTTGCAGGTCTATTATTAATAAAGATTTGGACTCCAGTGTTACCTCTATAACTTACAACACCGTCTGCATCTACATCAACAGCGGGTATTAGTTTTAAGGCATCAATGGCATTTCCATCAATGATTTTGATGTTTTTCCCTATTTCATATCGGTCATTATTACTTGGAGGTTTACTACTTCCAGAGTGTTCTTTCTGAGACTGAGCTAATAATGATGTTCCGTACGATAATAAAATTAACAATAACAGGTTTCGTAGCATTCGCGTATAAGTTTACAACAAATAATACGACATCAAACAATATTAAGTATAAACTATTTAATCATGTTTGCAGTTAGAATGTTAATTTTAATACGTAATAATAGAATTTAACGCAATTAAACAAAATAGACCATCAGCATTGCATATATGATAGACATCATACAATCCAACAAACCAACCCCTATATTTCTATCTTTTACCAATTCATTATAGAGGTCAGATTTAGGTATAATTACTTTATCAAATAGGATTGTTGAGAAGAATAAAAGTATAGTCATGATTGAACAATCAATAAACATACTCACAAAAGTTTCTTTCCAACCCAAGAATTCTTTTCCCAACGTCATCATTACAATCAAACCAATAGCTATCATTTTACCGGCAACACTTAGTGAGATAGAAACATTTTGGGATTTAAGATCCGATTGTATATCATACCTTGAGAATTTAACGAACCCTTTTGTATAGGATACTAAAAATATCTGACCGATAAAGTAAAATAAAACGGCTTCTCCTGGACCTCCATCATCGCCAGCTATTGCACTCCCAATCATTAACCCTGTTGCGATATAAGAAGCCAATTGAACTATGCCCACCGCTATATTCTTCTTTTCCCGTATTTCTGTCATATTTGATATATGATGAAAAATAAGGTGATCATTAATAAATCGGGAAACAAACATAGCTAGTACTCCTCCAAATGAATACCCTCCAACAACTAATAAATCTTTCCATAAACCTTGTGATGAACCCATTGAGGCTCCAAGAAATACAATAGATACTCCAATGAAGTATCCTGTCATACTAACACTATAAGCTACATTATCTTTATCCGTAAGTTCTTTATTTACATCATATCTAGTCACCAGCCCCAATATTATTCTAGCAAAAATTAATACCAGACTAAATAATAGAATATAAGCTAATGTTTCTCCCCATTTATCGATTTCAAAATCGGTTATACTATACATAATGTTCAGATTGAAGTCAGATTTATAATTCAAGGAAACTATCCTTTCTTAATCAAATATATTCATTTCCAATATTGAAACGAACACGTATCTCATACTGAATTTAAAAAAAAGTAGAAAATAAAAGAGGCTATCCCAAAATAAAGTTTCTGAGATAGCCTCCTTTTTATAAGAAAATTAATTAACCTCTTGTAAAGATCCATTCATCTCCTTTAGATAATTCGTCATTATAGATATATCCTTCATAATTGAAACCTTTCAATTGCTCAGGGTCCGTAATCTTATTATCGACAATATACCTCACCATTAGTCCTCTCGCTTTTTTTGCAAAGAAACTAATCACTTTATATTTATCACCTTTAAAATCTTTGAAGTTTGGGGTGATAATTCTCGCTTCTAATTTCTTTTTATCTACCGACTTAAAGTATTCGTTTGAGGCTAAATTGATTAAAACAGGATCATCCTTCAATTCTTCATTTAAAGATGTCGTTACTGTTTCTTTCCAAAACTCATATAAGTTTTTCTTATCATTTACTCCCCACTTTGTTCCCATCTCTAAACGGTAAGGTTGCATTAAGTCCATTGGCTTTAAAACGCCATAAAGACCAGATAAGATACGTAAATGATCTTGTAAAAAATTTTGCTGATTTGTATTTAATGAATAAGCATCCAAACCTACATAAACATCTCCTTTAAAGGCATAAACTGCTTGTCTGGCATCTGAAGGATCAAAATCTTTCTTCCAAACATCAAAACGCTCTTTATTAAGGTCTGCTAGTTTAGGACTAATAGACATTAAATCACCAATTTTTTCTGCTGATAATTTAGATAACGACTGAGCTAATTGTTCCGATTGGTTTAAAAATCTTGGTGTTGTTTCTAATTCAGTTTCAAAAGATGATTCATAATCAAGACTTTTGGCAGGAGATATTACTATTTTCATTTGTTTCTTCTTTATAATGTTAAGCAAAGATAAACATCCCTTTCTTCAACATCCAATTGATATTTTCAATAACTGTATAAGCTATTTCGATCACTTAAGGTTTTACAACTTCTCCTCCTGCAGACTTCCAAGCTGTAAACCCGCCTTCCAAATCAATTACATCTGAAAAACCCATTGCCTTCAACTCTTTCTTTGCTTTTGCAGATCTTACTCCCCCTTTACAAAACACCATTACCGTAGTTTCTTGATCTAAATTCTTCACTTGATCTTTAAAACTAGAAGATTTAATATCTACATTAATTGCTCCTTCCATTGTACCTTGTTTGTACTCTCCGGGAGTTCTCACATCGATAATAATAGCCTCAGGATGTGCTTTTCTAGCTTCAACAAATTCAGATACAGATACTTGAGGTTCAGTTTGAGAATTTGTACTTGAACAAGATGAAATCAGTGATAAAAAAATTACACTAAGTATACAGGATATTCTGAAAAAATTATTCATTTTAAATATATTTTACTGATTTTCAATACCATAAAAATAATGGCATGATTTTAATTTCATTTCTACAACAAAAAAACCTATTTTTCGTGTATATATATGATAATGGATGTAATTATCATTTTTTTTAAGTGCCCTTAAAGTTAATATTTGTTTGCACAATAATAAAATTACATCTATTAATAAGATCACAGCTGGCCCATTCGCCAACGTTATACAATGTCATGATTCAATTCTAATTGATTAGACTGAATCTTTTTTTGGAATTTTACTGACTTCAAGACCATGTTAAAACAGGCACAGAAGCTCAAGCAGACACAGACATTATCACCGCAACAGATCCAATTCATTAAATTGTTGCAGGTACCAACCATCGAACTTGAAAAAAGAATTCAAGAAGAACTTCAAGAAAACCCAGTACTTGAAGAAGGGAAGGATAGTGATAAAGAAGAAAACGAATTTGGGAACGACGATTCTAACTCACAAGAAGAACTTGATGTCAACGATGAATTTGACGAAGTACCCGATATAGACCCTATTGATGAAGTCAATATTGATGATTATGTCGATAATGATGATATCGCAGGGTATAAAATGTATGGTGATGGTGATGTTTCTGAAGACAAAGAACTACCTATCCCAATGATGGACACACTGGGAGATTCATTATTAACACAACTAAGCTTTTTAAACCTCAATGATGTTGAACACCAAATTGGTGAACAATTAATTGGCAGTATAGAAAGTGACGGATATATCAGAAGACCTTTAGAAGCTATCGTTAATGATCTTGCTTTCTTACAAAATGTAGAAACAAATTTAGATCAAGTCGAAAAAATTCTAAAGAGAATTCAGAACTTCGACCCTCCAGGAATCGGTGCAAGAACTTTACAGGAATGTCTTGAAATTCAACTGAAAAAGAAAGACCAAAATGATCCTACAGTAAAGATCGCTATAAAAATGATCGTATTATGTTTCGAAGAATTTAAAAAGAAGCATTATACGAAAATTCAAAAACGTTTGGGTATTGATGATACTCAGATGAAAGACGCCATTGATATGATTACTCACCTCAACCCAAAGCCAGGTGGAGTGAATACAATGGTAGCATCTGCACAATTCTTAACACCAGACTTTATTGTAAAAGAGGTTAATGGCAGAATTACTATCTCATTAAACGGTAAAAATGCTCCCGATTTAAGAGTTAGTCGTCAGTATGGAGATATGCTTGATGCTTTTGATAAAACACCAAAGAAGACTAAAAAAATGCGTGAAGAGGTTCGTTTTGTAAAACAGAAGCTCGACGCTGCCAAATGGTTTATTGATGCAATCAAACAACGTCAGGATACCTTATTAAGAACAATGCAAGCCATCATCGATTACCAAACACCATTTTTCTTAAGTGGCGATGAAGGAAAATTAAAACCAATGATCTTAAAAGATATTGCTGAAATCATCCAAATGGATATTTCTACAGTTTCTAGGGTAGCCAGTAGTAAAGTAGTAGAAACCGACTTCGGTATCTACCCTCTTAAATATTTCTTCTCAGAAAGTATTTCAACTGAAAGTGGAGAAGATGTAAGTAGTAAACAGGTAAAATCTGTTTTAAGAGAAATGATTGACAAAGAGGACAAAAGAAAACCTCTTTCAGACGACAAACTTGAAAAATTACTTCGTGTTAAAGGATATAATATTGCTCGTAGAACTGTTGCAAAATATAGAGAGCAGATGAACATTCCTGTTGCCCGAATGAGAAAAGAACTTTAATGGACACTAAGAAATTCTTTCAAATAATTTCGGTTGTCCTCCATCCGATATTTTTACCCTGCATTATTGCAGGGTTATTTCTTTTTGGAGCCAACGAAGCTCCGTGGTTAGATGCCAAAGCAAGATGGTCCTTGTTTACATTGTTATCTACCATTTCCTCTATAATGCCAATCAGTTGTTTATTGGTAATGCAGCGCTTTGGTGTTATCAAAGATCCACAAATGCACTCAAGGGATGAGCGTTCTTTTGCATTATCTATTATGATTGTCGCATTGGCATTGATTTGCTTTATTTTATTACACAAAATCAATGTGAGCGACAATATGAGTGTAGCTTATATCAGTATCACATTCACTTTATTTGTGACTACTATTGCTAATTTTATTGAGAGGATTAGCCTACACAGTATGGGTGTTTCTGGATTTATTGGAATCTGCCTTTACTTTATTACAGAACAAATAAATACTCCGATCATTTTATTTGATGCTTTTGGATTAGGTATTATAGCCTTAGGGCTTATTATTACCGCTAGACTCTACTTAAATGCCCATACTCCATATCAGGTCTATTTAGGTGCTGTGATAGGCTTTCTTAGTGGGTATTTTGGCTGCATTGGCAGCGCTTATCTACTATTTTAATAGATTACTTTTGAACAGTACTTCTTGAAAAGATTTCCTTCATTAATTCAACTTTCAAAGGTTTATTGATGAAGTCTACAACAAAATCATATTTTAAAGCGATTGCTCTTTCTTCTTCCAAAATAGAAGTACTCAACATAATAATTTTCGATTTCTTTTCCACATATTGGTATTCTTCCAAGAACTCTAATCCATTCATTATGGGCATATGAATATCCAAGAAAATGTAATCTGGAAGTGCTGCTCCAGACGACATCTTTGATTTAATATATTCAAGTGCCTGCTCTCCATTATAGCATATTGAAACTTCTGGAACCTGAGTAAATTCTTTGATCTTAATAACCGTATATATATTTGACAACTCATCGTCATCAATCAATAATATGTCTAAATTTTTCATGTCGTTACAGTGATAAGGGTAAAGTTACAGTGAAGGTGGTACCTATTCCCACTTCACTTTCTACATCAATCTTGCCGTTAATCTGACTTAGGGCTTGCTTGGTAAGATACAACCCTAAACCGTTCCCTTCTACTTCCATATTGGCCCTCTTGAACATCTCAAAAATTCTATTTTCATGTTTATTCAAATCAATACCAATTCCATTGTCTTTAAACTGAATACTCACTTTACCTTTTTCCTTTTCTTTTAATGAGATTTCTAGTTCCAAGTTTCTGATATGGTATCGATACCTTATGGCATTAGAAACGAGATTTTCAAAAATCGTCTTCAACTGTTTAACCGAAGTTAAAACCATTAAGTTCAATGGGATTTTTAAAATTACTTTACCATCTATCTTTTCTAATTCTGAAGTATGTCCATTTATTATCTCTTCGATAAAGTTATAGATATTGATTTCTTCGGGATGTACACCTTGTTCCCTTTGTTCTATAACTTTCACTAAATCATGTATTTTTTCTTGGGCCTTTTCTATGGACTTATTCATCCAATACATCGCCTGTTGTGCTTTTTCACTATTGAGGTTATCCTCTTCACTTAAAAGTGCTAAGAAGCTAGATATATTGGTAATTGGAGCTTTAACATCATGCGTAGTGATATAAGCAAACTGCTTTAGCTCTTCATTATGCTGTTTTAATACCTTTTCTTTTTCTATTTGACTAGTGATATTACTTAACAACAGCATCACTCCTCCCACCTCATCAGAAGGTAACAACCATGGGTTAATCTGCACTTTAAAGTGAACCTCTTTATCATTTATATCGATAGTGGCTAATTCAATTTCTATTCGTTTATTGTTCTTAATTGAATCTTCTATCTCATTAGAAAATGATAAGTCTTCTCTATATAAATCAGAAAAGTTTTTCCCAACAAGAGTATCTTGCTCAATAGAAAGTTGTCTGTACCAATCCTGACTGACAGTAATTATACGCTGTGAAGTATCCAACATCATTGCTGGCGACGGAATTGACTCAACGAAGGTACGTAGGTCTCTTATACTCGTTTTTTGTTGAGAATGCAGTTTCTTTGATTTTTCAATGGCATCATGATCTTCTATCAAACGAGAAACACCCACAGTCCTAACAATTACCTCTTTCTCTTTAATTGGGTTTTTGATGGTATGGAAATAGTTTACATTTCCTTTACTGTCTGTTACGGCCTCACTTGGTACGTTTAAGGTTACGCCATTTGTAAATACATAATGATCATCTTTCACATATTGTATAGTATCATCTGGATCACTGTTTTCGCTATCTATTATGTCTTTTAGTTGCTCGTTAGTCATATTATAATAGTCGCAAAATGCCTTATTTGCCCATAACAGTTTGGACTTGTCACCTTTCACAAGAATCAAATCGTTAATCGCATTTAGGACAGATAGATACCATTCTTTCGAATAATCCATAATTGTAGAAAGTCCAGTTTATAAAAAGTAGTATTACCTATAATTTAGTGATTATCAATACAATTCCATAATATTATTCCAATTTTATCATGAATAAAAACAAAAAGGGCGTAGTACATAACATTGTACTACGCCCTTGTTTATCGCTAAATTGAATAGCTTAACCTACAGAACCCTCTAATGAAAGAGCTAATAATTTTTGTGCTTCAACAGCAAATTCCATTGGTAATTTATTCAATACCTCTTTACAGTATCCGTTTACGATAAGTGCAACTGCTTGCTCTGTATCGATACCTCTTTGGTTACAATAGAAGATCTGGTCTTCGCCAATTTTCGATGTAGTTGCCTCATGTTCTACCTTAGCAGTGTTGTTATCCACTTCAATGTAAGGGAAAGTATGAGCTCCACATTTATCACCCATTAGTAATGAGTCACATTGAGAGAAGTTACGAGAGTTTTCAGCATTCTTGATTACTTTCACTAAACCTCTATATGAGTTTTGTGATTTACCAGCAGAAACACCTTTAGAAACAATTCTAGACTTAGTGTTTTTACCAATATGTACCATTTTAGTACCTGTATCTGCTTGCTGCATTTTGTTGGTTACAGCTACTGAATAGAACTCCCCTACAGAGTTATCTCCTTTTAAGATACAAGAAGGGTACTTCCAAGTTACTGCAGAACCAGTTTCTACTTGTGTCCATGATAACTTAGCATTATCACCATCACAAATACCTCTTTTTGTTACGAAGTTGTATACACCACCTTTACCTTCTTCATCACCAGGGTACCAGTTTTGAACAGTAGAGTATTTTACTTCAGCATCTTTATGAACGAAAATTTCAACTACAGCTGCGTGAAGTTGGTTTTCATCACGTTGAGGTGCAGTACATCCTTCTAAGTAAGAAACATAAGAATCATCTTCAGCAACGATCAAAGTTCTTTCGAACTGACCTGTACCTGCTGCATTGATACGGAAGTAAGTTGATAATTCCATTGGGCAACGAACGCCTTTAGGAATGTAACAGAACGATCCGTCTGAGAATACTGCAGAGTTTAATGCTGAGAAGAAGTTATCTTTAACAGGTACTACTGAACCTAAATATTTTTTCACTAACTCAGGGTGATCTTTTACTGCTTCTGAGAAAGAACAGAAAATAATACCCTTTTCAGCTAAAGTATCTTTGAAAGTAGTCGCTACAGAAACTGAGTCAAATACCGCATCTACTGCAATGTTTGAATCTTTAACTCCTGTAAGTCTTTTTTGCTCGTCTAAAGAAATACCTAATTTTTCGAAAGTAGCTAACAACTCAGGATCAACGTCTTCTAAAGACTCTAAAGTTGCCTTTTGCTTTGGCGCTGAGTAGTAGATAATATCTTGGTAGTTCACTTGTTCAAAAACAACGTTTGCCCATTCAGGACATTCCATTTGTTGCCAAGCTTTAAACGCTTCCAATCTCCACTCTAATAACCATTCCGGCTCTTCTTTCTTAGCAGAAATAAAGCGGATAGTTCCTTCATTAAGACCCTTAGGTGCTTGTTCTGCCTCAATATCGACAGTCCAACCATGTTCGTATTCTTTGGACGTAAAGTCCTCTAAAATTTTATTGTCCTGATCTGCACTCATTATATTGTCAACGTTATAATACGCTTATACTTAAGTCTTTTACCAATTTTTTAAAAACGATCTACTTTAGATAACAAGCTAAACTATTAGATAGTTTTAAATCAATGTGACTTATTTTTTGCTTGTTTGTTTTGTAAATCTCCACACTTTTTAATTTAGTATGGTTCTAAATTGCAAAATTAAAAGAATAATTTTAGAAAATATGATTTTCATCAAAAAACTTAATCCAAATGGGCACTTTATAAAAAAAAACCAACCAAATCAATGATAATACCCACCAAACTTAATTTTATACATTATTATTTTCAACCCTGTTTTTGACGTGTAAAAAATACAACTAATTGTAACTCACAGACTTTTTAAACAATTAAGCAAAAATCTTGTTAATAAAATTCTTTATGTTCTTTGAATCGTTATATTTACAAATGTTAAAGTTGCTAACTGTAACATTTGCCTCATGTTATAGTTACCAGGTATAAAAATTCATGACTGTATACCTTTGGCCTTAACTTTTTAATACTAATATTTACAACTGGGTTGTCTCGAAGGGAAAAGGGATGACCCTTTGTTTTTTCTATAGATTTAGAGAGATCTTATTTATAATCAGAGGCATGAAAAAAAGCTGTACGGAAAATCATCTCCCATACAGCTTTCTTAATACTACCGTAATCAATAATAATTATTTCTTTACTGCAGCATAATGTTTATAGAATAATTCGATCGTCTCAATTCCTTTTAAGAAGTTGAAAATACCGAATTTTTCATTTGGTGAATGGATCGCATCTGAATCTAATCCAAATCCCATCATAATAGAATCTAACCCTAGCTCCTCTTTAAATAAAGCTACAATTGGAATAGAACCACCGCTTCTTACAGGAATTGGCTCTTTATTAAACGCCTCTTCATAAGCTTTTGATGCCGCCTCAAACTCTACAGAGTTCGTTGGAATTACCACTGGAGTACCGCCATGATGTGCAGTAACTTTCACTTTGATTCCATCAGGTACAATAGATTCAACATGTTTTGTAAACAAGTCTGAGATCTCTTCCCATGACTGGTGAGGAACGAGTCTCATAGAGATTTTAGCATACGCTTTAGATGCGATAACTGTCTTTGCACCTTCACCTGTGTATCCTCCCCACATTCCGTTTACATCAAGAGTCGGACGGATAGACGTTCTTTCGTTTGTAGAAAAACCTTTTTCACCGAATTCTTTTTCGATATCTAATGCTTTCTTATATGCTTCTAAATCGAATGGTGCTTTTGCCATTTTGGCTCTATCTTCATCAGATATCACCTCTACTTTATCATAGAAGCCAGGAATGGTAATATGACCGTCTTTATCTTTTAATGCAGCAACTACTTCGGCCAATGCATTTAATGGATTTTGAACAGCTCCACCATACATCCCTGAGTGAAGGTCTCTATTTGGTCCCGTAAGCTCAACTTCCATGTAGCTAAGACCTCTTAAACCTACTGTAATTGAAGGAGTGTCTACGCTAATCATACCTGTATCAGAGATAAGAATAACATCTGCCTTCAGGCTATCTTTTCTTTCTTTGATAAACGTACCAAGGTTTACAGAACCAATTTCCTCTTCACCTTCAATCATGAATTTAACATTACAAGTCAATGTGTTGTTTTTCATCATTGATTCGAATGCTTTTACATGCATATACATCTGACCTTTATCGTCAGAAGCTCCCCTTGCATAAATATTATCACCTTTTATTGTTGGTTCAAATGGAGGTGTATCCCATAAATCGATTGGATCTGCAGGTTGCACATCATAGTGACCATACACTAGGACCGTTGGCAATGATGGATCAATTAATTTCTCTCCATAAACCACTGGATTACCTGCTGTTTCACAAATTTCTACATTGTCAGCCCCTGCCTCTTTTAACTGGTGAGCGATAAATGCTGCTGCCTTTTTAATATCTGGTTGGTATGTGACGTCTGTACTTACTGATGGTATTCTAAGCAAATCAAAAAGCTCTGCCAAGAATCTATCTTTGTTTTGTTCAATGTAGGGAGTCATAAAATTTAATCGTTCTAAAAGATTTCTAAGTTGAAATAATAACTACAAATTTAGGGCATTGTTCGAAATATCACATCCCACAAAGGTGATGAAACTCCAAACGCCTTATCATCAGTCTTATAATGATGAATACCATGATGTATCCACAGGATTTTCAAGAAGTTTTTTGGAGGTCTGTATGCATGAACGATATAATGCACTCCTAGATACATAGCATACCCTGTTAAAAAACCACCACCAAATCCATAGGCATAATCTCCCATTAAATAATAGAATAATCCAAAAAAAGCTGCACTTAGAAATAAACTCACAACAGGAGGCATGGCTAAACGTGACTTATCTTTTGGAAAATCATGATGAACTCCATGAAACTTATGAGTGATATTTTTCTTTAATTCGGTATCTGGTTCCATATGAAATACGAACCTGTGCATTGCATATTCGATGAATGTGAAGAAGAGTACTCCCAAGCAGTATAACCCGATAGCCTGAATTGTACCTAAAAATTGGTTATATACTCCATATATTACTAAGAAGGAACCAATAATAGCATACATAGAGATTGGAACAGCTGCGTGTGTATGCGTTAATTTCTCAAGAATAGGGTTTTCAAAAAGGGTCTTTGCTTTTTTGTTTTGAGCTAATGACATAGTTATTAAAGGATATAATAAAGAGTTAGATTGGGCTTATTTAATTATTATCTTTACTAAAATACAAACGGACACCTTTTCTACAAAAGAAAAAGTGTCCGTTTTTTATTATTCTTCAACCAAAACATTCAAATTAAATGACAATGGATTGAGTTCTTTTATTAATTCTGGTATCAAATCTGGTTGCTTAGGCCAATACTCCATTAAATTCTCTACCCTTTCTTGTGGTGCATTATTGGGTAACAAACATTCTCGAATACAGGTAATTCTTTCTATATCTGTTCTCAATTTCCGCTTACCTTCCTTTCGTAACTTCTTATGGGTATGTTCTAGCCTTTTCTGAGTACGTATTTGTTCTGCCAAAATATGTTTCTCCAAGTTGGGAGAAATTGCTTTGGCTTTCATCATAAGTTGCTCATAAAGCTTATTCATTTCATTCACCTGCTCATCAATATCAGTAACTACAGAAGTATTGTCCTCTAGTACTTTTTCTTCTATTTTACGTACAGGCTGAAGTAATTCCGATAAATCCCATCCCGTTTTTTTCCATCGTTCAGCAAACTGTTGGTTTAATATCAGATTGAAACCTCTCGGTAAGACCATTGGGAAGTTGACATCATACATATCAAATACTCCTTTAAGTTGTAACCAATAGATTACTTCTGCAGGACCACCTAAATAAGCCAAATTTGGCAATAAGATTTCTTGTAATACCGGACGAAGGACAACATTAGGACTTAACTTTTCTGGATGATTCTCAATTAATGACAACATCTCCTCTTTTGTCCATTGATAATCTCCTCCAACGGTTTGGATTTTATCACCTACAGATTCTAGTCGAAGACGTTCTGTATCTTCCATATAGAATAGGTTAATATCTCTTGCATGAATTTGCGTCTTATAACCTAATTCTTCAATAATATGATTGGCCTTTTCTACCTGTCGAACACCTTTCTGATCAAAGATTTCTTTCTTCATCACTTCTTTAAAAGGTGTTTTTAATTCAGGCGAATCAGCATCAATACACACTAATCCATATTCTCCGAAAAGAGCATTGACATAATACCTAGTTGCTTCAGTCAATGTTTCATGCTTTCTGTAAGCATCAACAAATAGGTTGGGCATGTCTTTAATTTGATCAAGGATATCGTTTATCCCATCCAAATTAAGTCGTCCAACAGGTCCTCCAGTTTGTGGATGTTCCCATGTATATTTTCTCTTTCCTAGTTGGAATGATGCTATTTCCTCAAAATCATGATCCTCAGTAGCCATCCAGTATACAGGTACAAAATTGTATTCAGGATGTTTCTCCTTTAATTCATTGGCTAAATGAATTGCAGCAGCAATTTTATAGATGAAAAATAAAGGGCCAGTGAAAATATTTAATTGGTGACCTGTTACAATCGTAAAAGTATTTTCTTGTTGTAACAGATCTATTTGAGCCATCGGAGCTCCTTCAATATTCTGGTATTGTTCTTTTAGGCTATCTACTAATAATATTCTCTGTTCAGTTGAAAAGTGTTTTCTGTCTGAGATTATTTGATCAAATGAGTCTAAAGTTGGTTTGTATTTATAAAGGGATGTCAGTGCTTCTTTTCCATTAAGATAGTCAAGAAACATTTTCCCGTATAACCCTGCTGTTTCGAAAGGAATTTTATATGAATTCATGTTGAATATTATCATTCTATGGAATCACGAATTTAAGCACACTTTTGTAAAAAAAAAGGTTGTGATTAAAATATTTGTTCCAACAATAGTAATTACTTGAATTAGACTCTTAAAGTTTCATAAATATAAAATGGAGCTTCAGCTTTGATGGTTACTGTTCCATCATTGATTACAGAATAAGATTGATTATCGGCATCAAATTTTAAGTTTTCTGTTTCCACTTCAATATCAAATGAAAATTGTTGATGGCTTTTCATCCATTTATCAAAAGGTGAGGTTTTACTTCTGTAGATTCTCTTATTCTGAGAATAAATCACTACTGTTTTTATTAACTCTTGATGTAAAAGCTCACTTTTAAGTTCTTTAGTCAAAGTATCATCAACAATATTAAGTGCTTGATGATTTTTCTCCTTCAACCAAAGTAATGCCTCTCCAATATCAGTATTTTCCTTTTTTCTAATATGATATGGTATTTGATATTGCATGATCTGATGCACCTCTTCTTCCTCTTCAGGATTAATTAAAACCCAATCTACTTTTATATCCATAGAAACTAATTGCTCCAAGGTAGCAGTATTGGTGATCACAATTGGACTCCATTCTAATAAGTTATGGATCGTATCAATATTCGATTCATTAACTGATAAAATAAGCAGTGCAGGCTCTTGATCATCTTTTACAATATGATGTGATGACATTTCAGAAGAATTACGATAAAATGTACATAAAAAAGAAGGCCACAACGCATCGTAGCCTTCATTAATAAATTTATTTTCTAATTATGAAATCCCGTTCAATAAAGCTTCAAGGTCTTTCATAATTGCTTTTCCTTTGTTCTTGTTATACCATTGCTGGATTTTAATACTAAACTGTTGTTTATCTTCTCCTACCGCCTTCTTTATCTCAGGTATAAGATCTGTTAATTCTTGTGGCCTAGGTCCCCATGTCGCCAAAACCTCATTCGTTTTCTGACATATCATGAGTAGTTTAGGAATAGATCTAGAACCATTAGTCAAGAATTGCTCCATTAGATCTACGTTATTATCTCTAAGGATAAATCGTAAATCAATCTTTTCAGAAACCTGAGCTGCTTCGGCAATAATCGGAATACTTTGTGCCGCATCTCCGCACCAACCTTCAGTAATTACCAACCAAAAAACACTTCTATTCAATGCTCTTCCTGCATTTCTTAAACCATCCAATAAACGGTTGGTTTTGTCAATTCTCTGCATTCTAGAGACATTAAGACGAGTATAATCCACTAATGACGAATCCTCATAATTAATGATTGTTGGGTCTCCTGCTAGCAAGGCATCAAGTGCTTCTCTGTAAGTATCATAAACAAATGCATTATCAATATACTCTTGAGCTACTGTTTGGTTTTCTGCCATATATCTTAGGTTGTTGTGGTTATTATATAGATCTAAAAAAAATTGTCGAATTGATTATGGTTGATACAATCAATCTTAGTTTTTTCGATACATAATCTACTAAATCAAAATGAAATTTCGATCAACATTCTATATTTTTTTTATGATCTTATTGATAAACTTGATATAGTACCATTAAACTTTCTACTCCTCGATCTCTTCTGGTGTTGGCAACATAAATTGAGTGAAAATTAATGAAAGAACACATAAGAATGCACCTCCATAAAACGGCAAAGTCCAATCTTTAAGCCAAATCCAACCACCCAATAATGGCAAGAATACTGCTACAACATGGTTAATAGTAAAACCTACCGCCATAGAAGGTGCAATATCTTTAGGATCTGCATGCTTTTGGAAATACGTCTTTATACCAATTGAGAAATTAAAGTAGATATGATCGATAATATAAAGGCCTGCTACCACCCATCTATTTTCAATTAATGCATAGCATAAGAAGACGATGATAAGACTGATGTACTCAAAACTTAACATTTTTCGTTCTCCATATTTATTTAAAAGCCTTGCGATAATTGGGTTAGTATACATCGATACTACATTATTCAATACAAAAAGAATAGTAATTTCCTGTATAGTAAAATTGTATTTCTCTACTAATAATAAAACGGCGAACACTACAAACACCTGACGTCTAGCACCACTTAATAAGTTAAGTACATAAAACAACCAGTACTTCTGTTTGAAAATCATCTTCTTATGCTGTGGGATTGCATCTTTATGGATTGGGTTTTGAAATAATGCCCAGCCACCAGCAATAACAACAACAACACCGATCATTATATAAATGGTATTAAAGTCAGTGACGAAGGTCAAACCATAAATAGCTCCACCAATTGCAATGTTGGTAAATGACATAATACTACGAAGCCTTGCCATCACTAGAGGACTATCCTTTTTTGAGAAGCTTTGTAATGTTAATGATTGGTTGGCTGTTTCAAAATAATGGAAACCTATTGACATAATTAATGTAGTAAACATCAATCCCCAAAATGTTGGGAATAGCCCTGTGATTCCTATACCAACACCCATTACCATAATTGAGATTGACGCAAACTTATCTTCTCTAATAAACATTAGAAAAAATAAGGCTGTTACTACAAGGAAGCCCGGTACTTCTCGAAAAGATTGTATTGCACCAATATCTAAACCGTTTAACCCTATCTGATCTACCGCAAAATTATTGAAGAGCGTACGCCATCCTTGAAATCCTAAAGCAGTTGCTATAGAAAGTACAAGTAAAAAAACATACATAGGGTTTTGTCTTAGTTGTTTTAGGCTTTGTTTGTCCATTTAGTATAAAAAAGATGAGATATGAAAAAATGAAATTTTAACCAAAGGTACATAAATCTCATCACTATCATATCTCAGGGATTTATTTGTGATTTTCTCTTTTATTGCTTGATCAATCTTTTGTAAATCAAATCTTCTCCAACCTTTACTCTAATAAAATATAAACCTCTCGGTAAGGATTTGATGTCTAATTTATCTTGGCTAATCTGATGAATGATCATTGTATTACCAATAGCATCTAATACTTGAATATCTATTGCTCGTGTCGCCATTGGCAACTTTAATGATACTTGATCGAATGCTGGATTTGGATAAATACTGATTTCATTTTCTAATTGATGTGTAGAAAGTATTTCTCTATCTGTTAACTCAAAGTCAACTTTATCGATATTATAAGCAGGAGTAGACTCAATCAATAAACGAATGACCTGAGCTCCTTCCGAAAGGGATAGAAACCCTTCAACTTCTTCAAATACATTCCACCCTCCAGTATTTGAAGCATTGAATTCTAATTTATTTGTTTTATCATTTTTTGAATAAATACTGAGTTTTCCTCCTCCCTCTGCAGAGGCCAAATGTGCTGTTAACTTATATATTCCTGATTCTTGTACATCTACAGAATATTCTAACCATTCTCCATCTTCAGCATATCCAACATGAAAACCTTCAGCATTTTCTTCAATATCAACCCCTTCGTCTCTATATGCTCCTCCTTGATTGATTTCATCTTTTTCAAAATATGTAAATCCTTGCCCTCCAATATCATAATCTTCAGCTTCTATACTTCCCGGTAGATTGATCACCTTCTTATAAGGTGTTCTCTCTGAAGGAAGTATAGATATTTTTTGTGGGTAAGAATATAGTGTATCTGATTCGTCAAGTTGCATCAAACGAAAAGTATAAGATTTACCTGGTGTGATACCTGAATAGGCATAACTTTCCAACTCTGAATCTAATGTATCTATATCTATAAACTGATTACCAGATTTTATTTGAATACGTGTTGACAATGCTATTCTACTTTCCCAAGTGAAATTTATTATTGAGTCAGAAGAAGTAGAGAGTTTTAACTGATCAATACATTTTTCAGAATAATGAATCAGTATATCCTTGGTATCATGCCATGCTCTATCTTTTCTTTTATAAATCTCAAACATTCCACCATCATCCCAAGCCATAAATGAAATTCCTCTTGTTAGTGCCTCTTCGACATACGTGGCATAATGTATCATTCTAGAATTATAATCTGTTTGATGTACTGAACCGAATTCACTCATAATAACAGGAATTCCTTTCTGAGTACTCCAATTCTTAACCTTCTGAAATTCTTGAGCAATGTATTCTCTATCCTCTTCAGATCCCCATTTAATATTCTCTTGAGCAGATGAAAAAGGCCAAGGGTCATAGGTGTGGTAGTACCCAATAATATATTCATCATTGGGGAAGTTTGCTTCTAATAAGTCTTTTATTGCAGACCAGCCTGTACCTGAAATCACAACATTTCTTGTTGGATTTTCCTTTCTGATGATATGTAACGCTCTTTTATTGGCGTCGGCTGCTTGTGAAATTGTCAGACTTTTCTCTAGCGTCCTCGGTTCATTAAAGGGTTCAAATACTAACTTTTCAGATTTGTCTTTGAATCTCTGAACAATCTGCTCCCATATTTTCTCATACCTAGCAATATTGGCTGATGAATAGTCTTCCTTTAACCAGTCTTCATGATGACAATTTAATATCACCATAAAACCTCTGCTTAAAGCCCAGTCCACTACCTGTTCTACTCTATCCATAAACTCCTTGTCTACGGTGTAAGGAGTAGATTCACTCACATGATTATGCCATGTTACTGGTATCCTCACTGATTGAAATCCTGCTGACTTATAATCATCAAAGTAGTATTCTTCAGCTTTCAATGCCCACTCTCCTTCATAAGGGGCATCTAATGTATTTCCTAAATTAATTCCTCTTCCCATCATGGTTACAGCATCATGTGGAGACAGTTGTGCATAAGAAGAGAAAGTACATAATAAGAAAGTTAGTAATAGTTTAATTTTCATATTCTAAAAGAGTTTAAAAAGCCCAAGTCGTAAGTATGACTTGGGCTGGTAATTAATAATTCACCTTCATTTAATAGTTAGTTTACACTTTTCTTGAATGACGAATCGTACAGATGAAATTTCTTCAGTAAAACACGTAATCATTCTTCATTTCATAGTTTTTTCAAAGGTGTTTCTGTCAACACTCAATTATCGTAATTAGATCTTATAAAACATGACCAATCCATATTACTTTTTTACGTTTTTAATACAACAATTATACAACAGAAACACTCTTACAAAATGATAATCAAACACTTACAATAAAATCAGCATAAAAAAAACGAATTACCTGAAATGCAAGTAATTCGTTTTATACTAATCCGATTTGATTGTAGTTAGAAACGCGTGATCATCTTTGTCAATGACTTTCTATTTTCTAAGCCAATTTTCTTTCTGATTCTATACCTTGATGTCTCCAGAGTTCTTACACTAACGTTCATCAAAGTTGCAATCTCTTGATTATCCAAATCCATTCTTAAATAAGCACAGATACGTAATTCTCTCTTGCTTAAGTCTGGATATTCTTTTGAGAACCTCTCTAAGAAGTTATTGTGTGACTTGTTAAACTGATGTTCAAACTTATCCCAATAATCATGATCTTCAGATTCCTTATTGATATCTCTTACCAAACTTCTAATTTTTCTTTGTTCGGCTGTAGACAAACCTTTTGAGATATCTTCTAATTTGGTTCGAATTTGTTGTAAACTTTGGTTCTTATGTAAGTGACTGATCGTAATATTCTCTAATTCAGATTTGATACTGGTCAACTCCTGCTCAAGCTTTTCGTTATGCACTTGAATTTTCTCTCGTTCAGCTCTAATCTTATCGAAAACAAACTGTCTTTTTACATTTATAATCCTTACTCTTTGAACTAGATACAGCAGTAATAAAAACCCTATCAACATTAAAGCTCTAAACCACAAGCTTTGCCAAAATGGAGTTTTAATAATTAACTCTAAACTCGTCCCTTCTTTGTTCCAAACACCATGGTTATTTGAAGCTATTACCTTAAAAGTATACTGCCCTGGATCCAAATTGGTATATGTGGCCATTCTTCGATCTCCCACATAGTTCCACTGTTCATCAAATCCTTCTAATTTATAAGCGTATTGATTTCTTTCCGTCTCAGAATAATTAATTCCACAATACTTAAAATTGATAACTGATTGATCATGATCTAAAGTAATTAAATCAATTTCAGTTACGTTTTCTTTTAAATATGATGTTGAGTCTGTTGGGCGTTGCGGCACATTAAAAAGCTCAAAATCTGTCACATAAACTGGAGGTATATTCTGATTTTCTTTTAGTTCTCGAGGGTCAAAAACTGTAATCCCATCCGTTCCTCCAATACCAATCTCATGATTATCCATTGCGATTACAGCATTGTAATTAAAGGAGTTGTTAGAGATATAATAGCTTACAATTTTATTCCCATTCAATAAGACTTTGGAGATGTACTTTTTTGTACTTAAAATGATATCACCATTCACATCAGAAGCCAAATTGAGAATTGGTAAGTCTGGAATTCCATTGGATTTATCAAGCACTTCAAAATGTTTACTTTCAGGCTTATATTTTATTAAACCCGCTGCAGTACCGATCCAAATGTGTCGATATTTATCTTCAATAATTGCCTTTACATAATGGAAACTATGATCCTTGTCTAAGAATTCTTGTATTACCGAGAAGTTCCACTGATTACTTTGAGGATCATAGTAAACAGCCCCACCATCCGTACTGAACCATATTTTACCATAAGAATCTTCCATAATATGGTATACATGTTTCTGAGCATTATTGGTGTAGTTTAAAGGCAATGCCTTGATGTCTTTTTTGTCAGGATCAAAAGTAGCAATACCTCCACCAAGTGTTCCTAACCAAGTCACACCTCTAGAATCCGTCATGATATCCCAAATATGATTACTTGGTATACTACTATTACTATCAGTTCTCTTAATGTTGGACTGCTTCCCTGTTTTATGGTCATATATTCTTAAGCCCTGACTATAAGTTCCGACGAGTAAATTGCCATATTTATCTTCTGCAATAGATTTACAAACATCTACCGCATAATCATCTTGAAGCTGACTTCCGTCAATATCATAATGATAAAAATGCTGTTCATTTTCTGACATTTTATGCAAGCCACCCCAATCGGTACCCACCCATCTTTGTCCTTTTGAGTCATTGTAAAGTGCCAAAACAGGTTTATTTGGTAATGCATTATTATCACAAGGAGTGTTTCCTACTAATCTGAAATAGTTTTTCTGAGAGTCGTACTTATCAACCCCTTGTAAATAAATACCTAACCATATGTTTTTCTGATTATCTCGATATAGTGACCAGATAACATCAGAAGATAAAGATTCGGGTTTTGATTTTTCATTTTTATAGACCTCGAAAGTTTTCGTCTTCACATCAAATACATTTAGGCCGGCACCGTCTGTAGCTATCCAAACTTTGCCGTCGACCTCTAACATATCTCTGATATTATTACTTGATGGTCCAGAGTTATCATCACTTGCTAAGTAAGAAGTATGTTCTCCTGTTAAGAGGTTATATTCTGACAATCCGCCATTATTACTTCCAATATATAAAAGCGTATCTTGATAAATACATAGGTTCTTTTTGTCATTATCTTCCACACTCTCCAACGGAAGATCTGTGTACTCCACCTCAGTAAACTTTTTGGTATTTTTATCATACATCGAGAGTTTTCTATTTCCTGTTGCCAGCCAAACTCTATTCCAACGGTCCTCAACAATATCATATACTGAATTATGGTTGATAGAATTTGTTTCTCCTTCTTTATGATAATATTTCTTGAACTTACTACGGTCAAAGTTGACGATAGACAACCCATTACTTGATGCAATCCAAATATTATTATCGCTATCCTCTAATAAACTATTTACAGAAGTACTTGGAACAATATTTTCTGGATCATGACCGCCTTTTAGGTGTTTAAAAGTTTCAGATTTAGGATCAAAAATACTTAATCCATTATTCAATAAACCTATCCATAGTTTTCCAGAATGATCTTGAATTATCGAAGAGATCATATCATCATGAGGTCCAAAATCATTACCTTCTTGATGAATATAGGTCTTCATTTCATAGCCATCATATCTATTCAGCCCTTTAAAAGTGCCAAACCACATAAAACCTTGATTGTCCTGTATAATAGATGTAACAGTAGAAAAAGTTAAACCATCTTCTTCAGTAAGATGATCAAATTGCATTATCTGATTTTGTGCAATGACTGTTGAATGGAAGAATAATACCGAGAGAAAAAATAAATAATAGCTCGTAGTCTTCAATTTCATACTTATATTAATTCAGTTAGTTTAATTACGTCGTTAAAAACTTAAATCCCAATTCTAAAAATATCAATAAAAAACTGCATTTCAAATCGAAATAAGAAAGTAGGTTCTCAATTAATTTAAATAACAATTTACAGAATAGAAAAAGAGTCGCTCAAAAATGAACGACTCTCCAAAAATAAGATTTTTTGTACTACTATTGCTTTATGAATCTTACAGATTTCGATGTATTATCTCCTTGTAAACGAATAAAATATACTCCTTTTTGTAAGTGACCAACATCTAAAGTAAATGATCCTTGATTATCTAATCGATACATCCCTTTTAATTTACCTTCAACAGTAAACACTTCTAACTGAGTAAACTTGTTAGAGATATTTGCTAAAGTTAATCTACTCGAAGTAGGGTTAGGGTAAGCAACAAGTTCTGCCTCTAAAGATTCTGTAGAAGAACTAATCTGTCTACCATTAGATGATGATGAAATTTCAATCCAATTTAGGTTAAATGCACCTGAAGGAAATCCAATTCCAAAATTCTGACTACCTGCATTTAAGTATGCAGAGTGTGAAACTGTTTGCCAGTTTTGCCATCCACCAGTATTTGGAACATCAACACTCCCGTAAACAGATTGTCCTTCATTACCTTCCAGTTGTACTTTCCCTCCATTCTGAGGTGAAGCAACTCTATAAGAAATCGTATAGTTTCCTGAAGTAGGAATATTTACATTATGAAAAGCTAACCAATCTCCTGCATCAATCCAACCTACATTTTGTCCACCCTCAGAACAATTTTCAGTTTGAACACCACCCATAAATGTGAAGTTTTCAGCTTCTAAACGTATTGTTTCTCCAGAAGGAGGAGGACATGTAGTACATGGAGGTGGAGTTGTTGTACCTAAAATTTCTTTTAGTAATAAACCACTTGTAGTCAAATCACTATCAGACCAACCACCTGTTGTTGATGCCCCAGGATTTAACATTGAAGCACCTTCCGCTTTATCGTTTACTGACCAGTTACAATGTGAAATTCCATTTGCTTCCATCCAGTCTACCCAAGCCCAAGTTTCATCATAAGCTACTCCGCCATCACCATTGGCATTCACAGTTCCCCACTCCGTTACAACAAGTGCAATACCTTGTGACATAGCATAATTACCTTTATCTCTTAAGTATTGACCGTGTGTTCCAGCATAGAAGTGCAAAGTGTAGGCTATGTTATTATCTTGAATAGGATCATTAGCTGCTTGATCTACATCTTGAGACCATGTAGGAGTACCTACAATAATTAAGTTATCTGGATCAATCGATCGGATTGCATTTACTACCTGCTGAGCATAAGGCTTAATAGTTCCTGACCAAGACACCTGTAATGGCTCATTGTAAATCTCATAGATTACATGGTCATTATTACCATATTTCTGGGCCATTTCTGTGAAGAACTGTACTGCTTCATTAGTATTATTTTCAGCATGATGCGAATGCCAGTCAATAATCACATACATATCATTGGCAATTGCAGCATCAACAACTGTTTCTACTTTGGCTTTATTGCCTGCTTTATCATCGATATATCCACCTGGATCTTCTACACCCATTGCAGCTCTTACGATTTTAGAATTAAAATCATTCTTCAATGAAGAAACTACAGAAGCATTATAGAATTTTTCACCACCCCAACCATTGTTAGACCAGAAGAAACTATTACCACCAAGTGCTACTGATTGACCATTTGCCGCAGCTACCTTATTTCCAGCAACTTGTAATCTACCATATTGAGACACCACTCCATTTCCTGTAGGAGGTATATCCTCATTTGTTACCGTAATATTTGCAGTAGCAGTAATTCCATTTTGTGATGCTGTAACTGTATAAGAACCTACTGTCGAAGCATAAAAAGTTCCATTAGGAGCATTGGATGACCAAGTTGGATTCACACTAATCGCATCGCCACAATTATCTGTACCTGAAGCTGATAATTGAACTTGATTTCCCACTTTTACTGATGTACTCGAAGGAGAAATTGATAAATTCTGCAACCCATTTGATTGACAAGATGAACTTGACTTGAATTCAATCCAATTTACATTGAAACCTCCGACAATTGCATATAATCCTAGAGCTTGTTCACCTGCTGTAGAAAAAGTCACTTCTTGAGAAATTGTTGTCCAGTTTTGCCATCCACCCGTAGCATTTACATTATATGTTGCCAGGATATCATTTCCTTCATTTTGATCAAAACGGAATTGGTTTCCTCCTCCATCACTTGCCACGCGAACATCTACGGTGTATGTACCCGGAGATGGTACATTGATTGTATATTCTAACCAATCACCATCATCAACATAACCAATATTTTCTCCACCTTCTGAAGAGTTTTCTTTTTGTACTCCTTGCATACGGCAATAGTTCTCTGCTTCTAAAATTCCTGGTAATGTGACAACTGAACAGTTTTGTGTCTCTACTTCTCCATTACCATTACTCCCTTCACCATTTGAAGAGTAAGATTGCATGATCTCTTTCGCAAATGCTCCTGAAGCAGTTAGGTTAGACCAACCACCTGTAGTTGATGCACCTGGATATAAAGCTGATGCACCTTCTGATTTATCGTTGATAGACCAGTTACAGTGAGATATACCATTATTTTTCATCCAATCGACCCATGCCCATGTTTCATCGTAGTTTACACCACCATCACCATCTGCATTTACTGAACCCCATTCTGTAACAAATAGTGCTAATCCTCTTGATAAAGCATAGTTTCCTTTATCTCTTAAGAACTGACCATGTGATCCTGCATAGAAGTGTAATGTATAAGCAATATTCGGTTGATTAATCGGATCATTTGCTGCATCATCCACATCTTGAGACCATTTTGGAGTACCTACAATAATAATATTGTCAGGATCATGCTTACGAATTGCAGAAATAATAGACTCAGCATACGGCTTAATTCCCTGACTCCATGAAGTATACTTTGGCTCATTAAATACTTCGTACAAAACGTTATCTAAGTGACCGTATTTTTGTGCCATTTCTTCGAAGAAACCATAAGCAGCTGCCCAATCATGTTCATTGGCATAGTGTGAGTGCCAATCAATAATTACATACATATCATTGGCTACAGCAGCATTTACAATTGTTTCTACTCTTGCTTTGTTACTACCCGGATCGTCGAAATAGCCTCCGCCATCTTCAACTCCCATGGCTGCTCTGATGATACCGGCATTCCAATCTTGTTTTACCCAAGATACGACCCCTTCATTATAGAATTTTTCGCCACCCCAGTTATTATTTGACCAGAATAAGCTTGGTCCAGCAAAACTTACTGATTGACCATTTCTATTAACGACTTTGTTCCCATTTACTTGTAATAGTCCATTAGAAGAGACTTGTGCTTTTAAAAAAAAGGGTGTGAATATTAGAGAGAGTATTAATAAACACCCGCTAAAAAAAGATAGTTTAGACGTATTCATTTAAAAATTAGTTTTCTTGTTTAAAATTGTGCTATTCTAATATGAGCACTGCGCTGGTCGGATGAGTGATTTCACTCTACTACAAATTATAGTTAGTTTTCTTTGTAGCAATTCATTTCTTATGTTTTCATATTTTAAAATTTTGGTGATAAATAAATTATATATAATTCACCATAACTATTGTCTTCAGATATAAAAGAGAGCTCCGAAAAGAAGTAGTTAGGAATAAATTCAATAATAGTCAGTTGAAGTGTGGACAATCCAACATCAAAAACATTGGATTGTCCAGATAAGATTAAAATTAATTGACTTTTTGTCCTACTGTTATTTTGATCTTTTTGATGATATTGTCTGAAGAGTTACCTACATAAACCATGTATTGTCCTTCTTCCAATTTCCATTCTTTATCTTCTTCAGAATAGTATTTTAAATCATCAATATTGATACTCATTTCTATTTGCTGTGATGCTCCTTTCGCTAAGTGAACTTTTTTGTAAGCTTTAAGTTCTTTTAAAGCTCTATCCACTTTTGATTTCGGCTTACCTACGTATACTTGTAAGACCTCTGCACCATCAACAGCTCCAGTATTTTTTACATCACAAGTGATGTTGATTTGATCATTTGCTGCAAATACTTTTTCATTGGAATTGATATTGTCAATCTCAAATGAAGTATATGAAAGGCCATATCCAAAAGCATATTTTGGGGCGATTTTCTTTGTATCATGCCAACGGTAACCTACAAGAATACCGTCTTTATATTCTTGGTTTGTACCATCTCCTGGATAAGAGATTTCACCATAATGATGTGCAGAGTTATCCTCTAATTTCTTAGGGAAAGTAAATGGTAATTTACCTGATGGATTAACATCACCTGAAATCACATCTGCTAATGCATGACCGCCTTCACTTCCTAAGTACCATCCCTGCATCACTCCTTTTACGTTTTTCTCCCAATCCATCTCGACCGCGTTACCACTAATCAATACTACTGCGATATTTTCATTCACTTCTGCAATGGCATTAATTAAGTCTTCCTGCCCAAACGGTAAGTCATAAGCAACTCTATCATCTCCTTCACAATCCTGGTTATGGTTTTTATTTAAACCTCCGAAGAATAGTACAATATCTGCATCCTTTACTGCTTCTAAAGCGGCATTTTTCAATGAATCTGCATTGTAAGGAGAAGGTAATACTCTACCATATTGAGCAGCACCTGAAGCATATCCCATAGAGTGTACTACTTCAGCATTTTGGAATCTTTCCTGAATACCTTGTAAAGGTGAAATTTCATATTCTACTTTTAACTCAGATGAACCACCACCAATTGTCATCATACGAGTGGCATTCTCTCCAATTACTGCAATTTTAGTTTTCTTGGATGCTTCTACTGGGAAAATATTGTCTTCATTTTTTAATAAAACTATTCCTTCTCCTGCAACTCTTCTTGCTACATCATGATGAGCATCAGTGTTTACACTACCCCAAGGTCTACCTTCAGCTAATGACGTTCTAAACATTAAACGTAAAATTCTTCTTACTTTATCATCTAAAACATCTTCGCTCACTTCACCATTTTTTACCATTTCCTTAAAAGCTCCAGCTAAATAGTAATTCTCATAGTGGTTCTTCTCAGAATAAGTTAATCCATTGGTACCTGTACCCATTTCGATATCCAGTCCGTACTCTGCAGACTGCTTAGTATCATGTGCTGCTCCCCAATCAGTAATTAAAGCTCCATCAAAAGCCCAATCACCTTTTAATATTCCATTGACTAGAAATTCATTGTGTGAGCAATATTGACCTCTTACTTGATTATATGCACTCATCATTGACCAAACTTCACCTTCTTCAACTGCAGCTTTAAATGCAGGAAGATAAATTTCATGTAAGGCTCTATCCGATAATTCTACATTGATATGGTCTCTCCAATGTTCTTGGTTGTTGGCTACAAAGTGTTTTACACAAGCGGCTACACCATTTGATTGAACACCTTTGATATAAGGAACCACCAATTGAGAGGCTAAATATGGATCTTCACCCATATACTCAAAGTTTCTACCGTTCAATGGAGTTCTGTAAATATTTACACCCGGCCCTAACAGTACATCCTTTTTTCTATATCTTGCTTCTTCCCCTACAGCAACACCGTATTCATAAGATAAATCTTCATTGAATGTTGCTGCTAATGCTGTTAGTGCAGGAAAGGCAGTAATGGAATCATTCGTCCAATCTGCATACCCCCAATTATCCCAATTAATTTCTGCTCTTACACCATGAGGGCCATCACTCATCCATAACTCAGGGATTCCCAAACGAGGTACTCCTTTCGAGCTGAATTTTGATTGTGCATGGCACATCGCCACTTTTTCGTCTATTGTAAGTTCTTTAATAATTTCATCAATCTTTTTCTCCACTTCCTTACTTTCCTGAGCGAAAAGTGAAGTGGTTAATCCGGCCAGTAAGCCACCAACCATTAAAATTCTCTTTATTCTAAAATGTATCATACAAAATTGTTAATTACTGTTCATTATTGACTATTGTAAAAGTTTGCTTGTCTTTACCCACCCCTTTAATGGTCATTGATTTCCATTGTTTCGGTAATGATGATGGTATCTGAGTCACCCCATTATCTGTAATTTCTAGGCCTCCAAAACCGAAAAGAACCGCCTGCATCATTCCTCCTGACCCCGTAACAAAAAAGGCTAAATCATTGTCTGGTTGCTCAGTGATTACATTAAATGGTGGCTTTTGATTTTTTATATATCCTCTTTGGAATAATCTATATGCGTTTTCTACATCTCCTAGCCTCGATGCAATCACAGACAAAATTGAATGTGACATTGCCGGTGCAGAATATGTTATTTTTGGCTCATAATACTCTAAGTTTCTTTTGATTTGGGCTTTGTCAGAATAGTATTGTAATGGAAAAGAAAGTAAGTTCACATCAGCCTGTTTAATCATTCTCCCATCGTACCCGTCATACTCCATGGTAATTCCCTCTTCTACCAAAACAGGTATGGCATTAGCTACTTCCATCCATTCTTTATTGGGTTGTTTTTCCAATATATTTGCAGCCTTTACCGTTGCTCTTAGAACTTGAATAGCTGCAGCGTTTGTAAAAGCATTATCATTTACATTTTCAGCATATTCATCTGCACAGACTACATTATTGATATGACAAACTCCATTTTCATCTTTCTCCACTCTACTCACCCAAAAATCTGCTACATTTTGAAGTACCTCATACCCTGTTGTCTCTAACCATTCTTTATCTTGTGTGACTTGATAATACTTCCAAAAAGCCAAGCCAATACAAGCCGTAATATGTTGTTCGAATGGACCTGTTAAAGCCCAAGTTGGAGTATCTTCTTCACCTGTAAGTGCTGATTCCCATGGAAACATTGCCCCTTCATAACCATGAGCCAGTGCATTCTTTTTGGCCTGTTCTAATCTATCTACTCTATAATCAAGAATATTTTTTGCTAACTCTGGCTGCATAAGTAAATAGGTTGGAAACATCCAAAGTTCAGTATCCCAAAATACATGTCCATTGTAGCCATTTCCTGATAAACCCACTGGTGAAACACTTAATCTAGTTCCCTTTCTTTCAAAAGAATATAAATTGAAAAGCTGCTGACGAACATCCAACTGTGCTTTGTTATCTCCTTCAATAACAATATCAGATTCCCATAACTTTTCCCAAGCTTTATCATGTCTGCTTTTTAACCTATCATACCCTTCCAAGTGGGCATAAATAGCTTTTCTTTCAGCTTCGTTAATAGCATCTACAGATTGAGCTGTATTACATTGTGAACCTACTAGAGTAAAACTATAAGTTTCTCCCTTTTTCAACTCAATTGTAAAAGATGCCTCCACTTCCTTTTCACTCACTTCTTTCATTTTTACATCAGGTTTCTTTTCTGAATCGAAAACAAAAGAAGTGGTAGCTGCTAGTTCATATTTTCCAGTTGGAGATTTAGCTGAAATAGAGGATAATATCAGATCTCCATGTTCACCAAATTTATGGTACATAGACTTCCCTGGTAAATTTACGTCAGGTACAATCAACTGATTTTTGACCACAATTGAAGCATTCTTTTTTGCTTTAAGTTCAATATAGATCGCCCCAGTATAGGCTAAATGTCTTAATGCTATCAATTGGTGTTTAACTTCTACTATATCATCGAAATTAAATGCAGTAGTAAAAGTAGCATCATACATATTTAAGGTTTGGGACCAATCTTTAATATGTTGATTTTCTGAAACCCATTTCACATCATTTTTTTTAGGAGTAGACACCCCTAAATCCATATTTAAGAAATTGATTCCATGTACAATATTAGATACTCCACCTCGACCATAGATATCCCATACGCCATTAAGGATCACCTCTTTTATTTGAAGAGGCTTCTCTGATGGTAATATTCCTATCATCCCATTGGCTACTGCCTGAGCATGATAGTTGTTTTGTGATACTGCTTTAATCTCCCAACCTTCATTTTGTGCAAAAAGGCTTGTGATAGTCAAAACAGAAATAATCCATATGGCTAAAGAAAAGCGCATTGTATTTAATATGTTATTTTTACGTTTAAATTAAATTAATTGTAAAATTAGTTAGTGTATTGTCTTTACAAGTGACCTTGATTCTGACTTAACAGAGATTATCTTCACTATTAGATTAATTATATTTTTTTAATAGATATCATTCACCGTTATAGTTCGATAATGTTAAAAAAAACTAGGAATACCCACTGGATATTCCCAGTAAATAAATGAACTGATCATTGTTCATTTCTATCGTATCTGAATAGAATACTTGAGATAGAAAGAGGGTCCAATTCTTTCTATTCAATATAAATTATCTACCCTCAGCATTCTAAAAAGGGTAATTAGATAATTCTACATTTTTTAGGGAAATAACACATCTCAATAGATTATTCGTGTGATATTAATAAATGACGTCTCATCATTCACAATTCCCTTGTAAGGCATATATGTCTAGGAAGTCTTTCATTTCATTCCAATACTATAGTTGAAACAGTTTCTCAAAAACTAAATTTGTTTGATGCTTATAGATAATATCAAATCATTTCATCTGTTCTTTAGTCTATAAGTATATCAACCGACTTATAGCCAAGTTCCATAGCCTTACACTTACAACAATCGAAATATTCAAGAAAAATTGAAAAAAACAGAGGTCACTTTTTTACGTTTTTAATACTACATTATTACGATAAACAATTGCAATACATTGATTTTCAACTACTTACATATATTTTATTAATACAACAAACTACTTAGCATAGTAAAAACAGATAAACTTATTTAATAGGTCGTTAAAGATTAAATATGGTTTCTTATTGCTCTCATCACTAATAAAACTAAGGTTATTATAGGCGTAGTAGGTAATAATCTTTCCGTATTTCAAGCAATATCACCATGTATCTTGATCATTTTTCTTCCAATTTTAGACCTAATTCTTTAATTATTAAAATAGACCTAACGAAAAAAACTGTAACTACCCAAAGGGTACCTACAGTAATTTTTAGTGAATATCATACAAGATAATATCCAACATCTATCGTATGTTAGAATAGGATAAGAATATAAGATCATTCAATACTTAGTCCTGTCCAATACGTTTTCGAAAATAAAAAGAGAACGCTTAATGCTGGTACAAAGACCAACATCAAACGTTCGAGAACAATACAGATTAGTAACCAGGATTCTGGTCTGCTGAGGTAATGCCTGGATTACCCACTATCTCTGCTAATGGAATAGGGAAAAGTTCATGCTTACCTTTTTGGAAACCTCTGTCTTTTAGTTTCTCGTCAGCTAAACCCCAACGAACTAAATCCCAGAAGCGAGAACCTTCATAAGCTAATTCTACTCTTCTTTCATTCATAATAGCATTAAATAATGCGTCGCCAGTTACCGTTGCATCATAATCTGCTAAACCTCCAGCTCTTTGTCTAAGTTTATTCAACATAGCTCTTGCATCCGACTCGTTACCTTGTTCGTAATAAGCTTCAGCCGCTAATAAAATCACATCTGCAAAACGTAATAATCTCCAGTTTGTCGTATAATTCAACTCAGGAGTTGCACCACCTTCGTCTGTAGTTTCAGAATCAAAAGTTGTGTATTTTGTTCTAACTAAACCTTCAGTATCCCAACCGTCTGTGAATACCTGACCATAAAGTCTTGCTAAACCTTCATCATCTAAGATTGTCGCATCTCTTCTACCATCTGTTGCTTCAAATGAATCAAATAATGATTGTGTAGGAGGCAAAAATCCCCATCCAGATCTAAGTTTATCTGACTTGATAGGTGTCGCACCTTCAATATCATCTAACTGTCTAGGTCCAGATAACTGAATATGACGGTTATCATGAGCATCTCTATTCCATTGAGTTGTACCCCAAGTATCAAGATTCGAAATAAAAGAAGCTTCAAATAATGATTCCTTACCAAACTCAGTAGACTTCAATGTCAACTGTGAAAAGTCTGACTCTAACGCTACTTCCGAACCTTCTACTTGGAGAACGCTTTCAAGAGGAGCAATTGCACCGGCAAAGTCCCCTTGAAATACACGCACTTTACCCAATAACCCTAATGCAGCTTGTTTGTTAGCTCTGAATGCATCGCCAGTACCATCAAAAACTGATTTATTTGGTAATACTTCAGCAGCTTCTGTTAAATCTTGTTCAATCTGAGCATATACTTCAGCCTTTGGCGTTCTTTCTTTACCCTCAGTTAACTCAACAGGTGGCTCTAACCATAATGGAACATCACCGAAAGCTGTTACCAACTCAAAGTAAAAATATGCTCTTAAGAATTTTGCTTCAGCAATCATTCTATTCATCAAATCACTTCTGCCCTCAGTAGGAGCATTTGTGATAATTTGATTAACTCTGTAAATACCATAATAATTAATATGGTAGAATGCTCTAATACCTGCATTTTCAGCATGCCACTCAAAGTCATCAATTTCTTGATATTGAGCCTGATCGGAAGCTCCACCTCCTCCACAATTCACATCATCAGCAGGTAAGTTTTTAATGACATAACAACTTGACCATCCTTGCAGCTGATCTGATGATAACATATCATATGAAGCTGTAAGTGCTAAATCTATTTCATCATCAGTTTGATAATACGTCGATGTATCTGATTTACCGTAAGGTTCTACATCTAAGAAGTCGGAAGAACATGCTGTGAGCATTGCAGAAGCACTTAATACCGCAAGTAACTTCTTGAAGCTATATATTTTCATTATTAGTTAAATCTTAAGTTATTAGAATGATACAGAAAGACCGAATAATACTTTTCTTGAAACTGGATAAGTACCAAAGTCAATACCTTGAGCGTTGTTGTTGTTACTACCCACTTCTGGGTCCATTCCTTCGTAGTTTGTGAATGTGAAGAAGTCGTTTAACGATACATAAACCCTAGCTCTAGTCATGAATGCTTTCTTAGCAATCGATGAAGGTAAAGTATATCCTAATTGAATTTGTCTGATCTTTAAATAGCTAGCATTTTGTACTAATAAATCACTCTTGAAGTAAGTATCATTATTATAACCTGCTCTTGGATATGTCGCTACATCTCCATCATTTACCCAACGATCTTCAGTCACGCTGTTCAATCTATTTACAGCATTATTATCTGCTCTCATAAATCCAATAAAGTTTTGATGACCTGTTGCTCCTTGAAGGAAAATGTTTAAATCAAACCCTTTGTAACCTGCAGTTATGTTAGCACCATAGATAAACGTAGGGTGTGGAGAACCAATATTCGTTAAATCTTGATCATTAATTGAACCATCACCATTTACATCCTTGATGATTGGATCACCTGGACTGAAATTACTTGGATCGTCTGTAATATTATTCTCTTCAAGCCAGCTAGAAATATGTGCTTGATCTCTGAATATACCATCATTTTGATATCCTCTATAGTACCATACTGGTTGACCTGCTTCAAAATAAGTAACTGGACCTATTGTAGGTAATGAAGCACCTTCAATTCTTGTTAAACCATCTGCTACTTCTACCACTTCGTTCTTGTTAAACGCACCGTTGAAGCTTACATCATATGTAAATTCCTTCTCACTGTTTCTATAACCTAAGATCATTTCAAAACCTTCGTTAGAAACAGTACCTGCATTCGCATATGGAGCATTGTTACCATATGATAAAGCTGGAGTAGATGGAGTTAATAGATCTTTAGTTAGTTTCTTATAGTAATCTGCAGTGAAGTATAATTTGCTATCAAAAGCTCTTAAATCAACACCTATGTTTGTTTGCTCAGAAGTTTCCCACTTTAAGTTAGGGTTAGCCAATAATGCTGGCTCAGCACCTGTTAGTAACAAACCGTTTGCATCTGGGTACGCAATATTAGTAGTTGTAATCAACGAACGATATTGATCTACGCCTAAGTTTGATAAACTACCATTTTGACCCCAGCTACCTCTTACTTTTAAGTAATCAATTTTATCGATGTTCCAGAATGCTTCATTTGATACGTTCCAACCCAATGAGATTGAAGGGAAGTTACCCCACTTATTTTCTGGTCCGAATAATGATGAACCATCTCTACGGAAAGTTGCTTCTAAGATATATCTGTTATCATAATCATACGATAATCTTGCAAAATAAGAGTTCATTCTTTTTACTTCCTTACGACCAGTTACTCTATCATTATCTCTAGTAGTAACATAATCAGGGTATCTGAATAAGTCATTCTCCTTCACCATATTACCTGATTTAGTATCTAGGTTTCTATAGTTGTTTTCTTGTGCTGACATACCCACTAAACCAGTGAATGAGTTCTTTCCAAACTTCTTAGTGTAAGTAGCAAAGTTTTCCCATAACCATGTAGACCAAACTTGCTCATTTGCTGTTACTGTAGGCGCGTTGCTTTCTGAGTTAGAGTTAGCCCAGTAAGATGGATTCCAAGAGTTGAAGCTACCATATGCTGCATCTACACCGATACGAGAACTAATTTTTAAACCTTTTACAGGCTTAAGATTCACCAAACCAGTTGTTAAGATTTTGTTCTCAGAGTAAATACCTTTCTCATTTTCCAAACGGATTAACGGGTTATAAATCTCTCCTTTCAAGAAGTCATTGTTAGAAAGACCATAGTAGTTACCATTAGAGTCTCTTGTTAAAATCCTTCCTTCAGATAGTTTATCCTGCATATAAGGAGTCAGTGCATTTGGAGCATATCTAGCTTGGCCAGTTGGGTCCATCATTAACGCGCTATTTACAATACCATTAAAGCCATCGTCCTCTGTAATTGATGATCTTGAGAAACTAGTAAATGCAACATTTGCTGACACATCTAACCACTCTTTTACATCTCTGTTTACATTCAAACGACCATTGATTCTTTCATAACTTGCTTTATCGCCACCGATAATACCATCTTGAGAAGTATAACCAGCACTCAATAAATATGACCCTTTATCTGATCCACCTGAGAATGATAAGTTGTGATTTACCATTGGAGTTTGTTCCGTCGCTTCATTTACCCAATTCGTTCCTTCATTGAAATCATCTGGATTTGGAATATAATAATCCTGACCATCATGAGCTTCTTGCATAAACTGAGCATATTGTTTTGCATTCATCATGTTAGGCTTATAACCAATGCTTTGGATACCATATTGGAATGAGTAATCAATACTTGAACGACCACTCTTATCACCTGATTTTGTAGTGATGATTACTACACCGTTTGCACCTTCTGAACCATAAATTGCTGATGAAGCTGCATCTTTTAGTACTTCCATTGAAGCAATATCTGATGGAGCTAAGAAACTGATGTTTCCTGTTTTCATACCATCTACGATATATAATGGATCACTATTACCATTTGAACTTGCACCTCTAATACGAATCTTAATTCCGTTACCTGGAGAACCCGATTGAGGAGTTACCGTAACACCCGCTGCCTTACCTTGTAATGCTTGCTCTGCTGTTACTGCTGAACTTACAATATCGTCAGCATCAACACTTGCAATTGCACCTGTTACTAATGATTTTTTCTGTACACCATAACCTACAACTACAACTTCTTCAAGTTGTTCTTGGTCAACTTCAAGCGTTAAGTTGAATTCTGTTTGAGTACCGATAGCCATTTCTTTTGTCTTATAACCAACAAAAGTAAACACTAAAGATTGAGCTGTTGGAGGTACGCTTAATTTGAAATTACCATCAAAATCTGTAATTGTACCAGTTGTTGTTCCCTTAATAGTGATATTCACACCCGGAAGTGGTGTATCTGTATCACCTCCGATAATTGTTCCTTTTACTATTTTATCTTGAGCATACGCAGAGCTCAAGCCTACAAGCATAATAACTAAGGTAGTCATTAAAAGCTGTAGCCGCTTAAAAATTTGTACTTTTAGCATTTCAGTCAATGAATATATTTTAAAAAAATAGAGCATAAGTGCTTTCAGAGAGTATGTATAGCACTTCTTTGTAAATTAGAAAATAGCACCATCCTTAATAATAGAGCATAATAGATAGATGTTTTTTTAAGATGAATAAGGACGATTCTTTCTATATAATAGTGGAAAATAATAGTTCTTATAGTTTCATAGTTTCGATTTCATTTCATTAGTAAATTAATTTTATGTCGGTTAGCTAAACGTCATGATACAACAATCGAGATAATCATAATAAATCAAAAAAATAATAAGTCACTTTTTTACACTTTTAATACTACATTATTACGACAAACATTTTTAACTAACTATATATCAATTACTTAATAATACTACATTTACTATTTTAACAAATAATCAATACTAAAAAAATAAAGTCCAACTCTTAATTTAAATAAGAATTGGACTTTGAAAATTTATAATTTTTCACAAAATGACACCTTATTATAAGTGATCATTGAGCCATTGAAGTACATTATTTGTAGTTGCAGTGATATTCACTTCTCTCTGTTTTGTCAATTGTAATAACTTAGCTTTTGTTTCTGTTGGTGTTGAAATAGCTATCCAAACGGTACCGACAGGTTTTTCTTCCGTTCCTCCGTCAGGTCCGGCGATTCCTGTAGTTGCAATCCCAAAATCAGAATTGTACTTTTCTTTGACATTTTCTGCCATTTGTAAAGCTGTTTGTTCACTTACCGCACCATAACTTTCTAATGTTTCTTTCAATACTCCCAATTGAGAATGCTTAACGTCATTACTATATGATACTATGCCTCCGTTATAAAATGCAGAACATCCTGCCATTTTGGTAATTCGGTGAGCAAGTAAACCACCTGTACATGATTCGGCTGTTGCTAATTTTAATCCTTTGGTAATCATCTTGTCCATGATTACTTTTTCAATTTCTACATCTTCCTCTGCAAATAGCTTGTCACCTAACAAAGGTTTTAATAGTTCTACTTGTTCGTTAATTGCATAATCCAATTCTGTTTTATCCTCTCCCACAGCTGTTAGTCTTAACCTCACTTGACCAAATCTTGGTAAATATGCCAGTTTGATAAACTCAGGAAGGTTATTTTCCCAGTCTTCAATGGTCTGTGCTAAAACCGATTCTGGGATACCCATTGTTCTAAGCATCTTATGCACAATATGTGGAGTCTCATATTTCTTCTGAAGCTGTGGCAATACATGATTAGTCATCAGAAACTTCATTTCTCTTGGCACCCCTGGCATCGAAACAAATGTTTTATTTCCAGAATCAAACCACATACCCGGAGCAGTACCCACTTCATTCATCAGTACCTTTCCATTGCTTGGCACCTCTGCCTGTAAACGGTTCAGTTCCGTTAATTCTCTATTTCTATTTCTAAATAGCTCTGCAATATTGTCGTAGACTTCTTGATGAAAAGTCATATCCACTCCAAAATAATCTGCTATTGTTTTTTTTGTAATATCATCCTTTGTTGGTCCTAAACCTCCAGTTATTAGAATCACATCTGCTCTTTTCTGAGCTTCATCTAGGATATTGAGTATCTCTTCTCTTGTATCACCTATTGAAGTTTTACGGATAACCTTAAACCCGATTTTATTTAACTCCGTTCCCATCCATTGAGAATTGGTATCTGTGATCTGTCCATAGAGGATTTCATCCCCGATTGTAATAATTTCTACGTAAGTATGTGTATTCATGTCTCTTTTGTTTTCAAAATAAATTTAGAGTTACGAAATTAAAGGATCTAATTTGACAAATAATGAGCAGTAAGAACAAATTTCGTATGATAGGTATAATGTCAGGTACAAGCCTCGACGGTGTTGACCTTTGTTATGCCGAATTTTGGAAAGACAGACAAAAACAATGGCGTTACTATATGCCCTATACCTCAAGCCATGATTGGAATGAGGAGTGGAAACAACGCCTAAATACTGCCGAACATCTTTCTGCATTTGAATATATAAAATTAGACCGTGATCTTGGGAAGAAACTAGGACAATTGGCAAAATGTTTCATTGATGAGCATCAATTAAAGGTAGACTACGTTTGTAGCCATGGTCATACGATTTTCCATCAGACTGAAATAGGTATTACTTCACAGATTGGCGGCGGCCCTGAAATAGCTGCTGCATCTCAACACAATGTGATCAATGATTTTAGAGTTGCTGATGTTGCATTAGGCGGTCAGGGAGCTCCATTGGTACCGATAGGCGACCGATTACTGTTTAATGAATACCATTATCGTTTAAATCTGGGAGGAATCGGGAATATATCTTATGAAGTCGATAATGAAACCATCGCTTTTGATACTTGCCCTGCCAACATGCCTCTAAATGTCTATATGCGTTCAATAGGAAAAGAATATGATGATAAAGGAGGAATGGCAAGAAGAGGTAATGTTCAGAAAAATATTTTTGATGCATTAAATAAGCTAGACTTCTATTCTTCATTTGGAGCAAAATCATTGGGAAAAGAATGGGTAGAAGAACACTACTTACCTATCTTAAATCAGATTGATCGTTTAGAGGACCGTTTAGCTACCAGTATAGAACATACTGCCTATCAAGTCAATCAGGTAATACAGAATGCGAATAACTTATCAAAAATACACTTCGGAAAACCAAAATTACTGATTACAGGTGGAGGTGCTTATAATGACTATCTGATAGATCGTATTCGCTCCTATTGTACCACTGTTGAAGTAGTTCTTCCATCAGAAAAAATAATAACACACAAAGAAGCCTTACTTTTTGCCTTTTTAGGTTGTCTACGTCTAAACAGAGAAAATAACTGTCTTAAGAGTGTAACAGCTGCATCACAAGACAATTGTGGAGGAGTAATACATCATATTTTTGTCAATCAAGAACAAGATCTAAATAAAGAAAAAGATCAATTAATCGATACTCAAGAAATGCCTTCATTTAATAAGATTATTGGCTGTGGAGGGTAAACTAAATAAATAGAAAAAAATGCGCATACAATATAATGCACCGGTAACATTGACTTTTACATTTATCTGTGCTGCTTTTATGATATTAAAAAATATTGGATTTGATCTCACACCTATTTTTAGTGTAGGCACTTTTAGTTCCATGAGCTTTTCCAACCCATTAACCTATTTCAGACTTTTCAGTCATGTGATTGGACATGGAGGATGGGATCACTACTTTGGTAATTTCACATATATCCTATTATTAGGACCTATACTCGAAGAAAAATACGGTAGTAAACAGTTACTGACCATGATGTCTATTACGGCACTAGTAACAGGTTTAATCAACGCCATCTTCTTATCCAGTGGTTTACTAGGTGCCAGTGGCATTGTATTTATGTTTATTCTTTTGAGTTCTGTTGTGAATGTTCAAAAAGGAGCAATTCCACTAACATTCATCCTTATTGTAATCTTATTCTTAGGGCAAGAAGTAGTTAATGCGTTTAGTGCTGATAATATCTCTCAGATGGCACATTTAATGGGAGGTATCTGTGGAGCAATATTTGGGTTTAGCGTAGACAAATACAAACCAAAAGCGAAGTTAAATCAATAGGTTTCTATATATTTTTAATAATAGCTAATCAAAGAATAGTTTACTCTTTACTACTTTGGTTAGCTATTTTTTTATTCTTGAAATTATATGCCTCTTTGTCTTTGATATATTTTATCACATCATTTAAGTATAGAAATAATTGGTTGCCCCCCATCTGTTCAACAACCTCTCCTTTATAAAGCAAATCTCTCACTGGGCCAACTACAGAGCACATATATAGTTCTATTCCTTTTCTTTTTTGTTGATGGATAAATTGCTTCAATTCATTTAAAGCGGTGATATCAATAGAGTTAATACTTTCCGATTTTATTACAATAGCATGAATATCAGTTCTTTTTGATAATTCCCGTTTCATTTCATCTAATACAAACCTGATATTACTGAAATACAATGGAGCATCTACTCTAAAAATAATAATATGATTTTCTTCTTTTGCACCATCAAACCTTAGGATATTCTTATAAATTCTAGTGTCTTCTATTTTCCCTAAAACAGCCAAATGTGGTTTTAAAGTTTGATACATAAATACCCCTAGTGAAGCAATTACTCCACTACTTAATCCTACAATAACTCCAAATTCTATCGTTAATATAAAAGTTAGGATACTGACTACAAATTCTCTTTTTCTAAGGAAATAAATTTCTTTGAAGTAACTAAAACTAAACAAAGAAGGCGTTGCTGCAATAATTACTGCAGCGAGTACTGCTTTCGGTAAGTAGTAAAAGATGTCTGTAAAGAAAAGAAGTACAATGGCGATCATCACACTAGAGATTATATTTGAAGCTCTAGTTTTTGCTCCTGCCTCTTGGTTAATCGCTGTTCTAGAAAAGCTTGAACTTGCCTGATATCCGCCAAACAAAGTACCAATACTGTTAGACAATCCTAAAGCAATGAATTCCCTATTGATATTAATCTTACTATTCCCTTCCTCAACGCTTTTAATGATACTATTGGATACAGTGAAACCGATAATAGCGACAATCACAGAAATAGGTAATAATTCTTTAAGGTTGACTTGTTCAAAAGATGGAAGAATAAGTTGAGGCAAACCACTTGGTATATTCCCTACTACGCCTACTCCCATCCCTTCAAAATCCATATACATGCTCAACAGTATACTAATCACTACGATTAAAGGTGTAGATATCTTTTGTAGATTCACTTTTTTGGCTAAGAAAATGACCAATAGAGTACCGAAACCAACGATTAATATAGGAAAATGCATATGAGAAGCTTCAGAAATCATATAATACAACTCCTGATGAAAATATGATGCCTCTACCTTCTCCAACCCGAATAAATGGGTTACCTGACTAAAGGCTATAAGTAAAGCTGCTGCAGTCGTAAACCCTTTTAATAAGGGCTGAGAAAAGAAATTAGCAATAAATCCAAACTTCAATAGGCCTGCAATTACTTGTAAAATGCCTGCAAAAAAGACAACTACTATCACATTAGCCACATATTCCTCACTAGACATTACCACTCCTAAAGAAGCAATACCTGAAGCTAATAGCATAGAATCTAAAGCAGCAGGTCCTACTACCAACTTTTGTGTTGTGCCAAAAAGGAAATAGCAAATTGGAGCAATCAATGAGGCATATAATCCATATTGTACAGGTAATCCTGCAATAACAGCGTATGCCATCCCTTGAGGAATTAACATAATTCCAGTCGCGAAACCCGCCGCGGCATCACCAGAAATATTAGAAACCTTGTAGTTTCTTAATAAGGATAGGGCTGTAATAGGATTCTTCATGCACTAAAAGTTGTATTTATTAGTTTATATACACTTATCAACAAAACGGTGAATTATCAACATTGTTATTCAGATTCATTTACATACCTGTTGATAAGTCATTGATTTACTTGAAATTATACAAGATCAATGCTTTATAATACAATAGTTATCAACAATTTTATCTGAATTAGTGTTTATAGTCTGTGAATAACATCTAATAATCAATCACTTACAATATAATTATTCTTAGATCTCGATATTTTTCTATGTGATCACGGCTCAAAATTATACCTTTGAATCCAATAAGAAAAAAGATATTAGATCATTATTTTGAAAAAGTTAAAATTAAAGACGGACAAATACGTCAGAAGATTTGCGATTGGTGATATTCATGGTTGTTACCACACCTTGAAATATTTATTAGAAGACGAATTAAAAATTACTACTAACGACTTTATTGTTTTACTCGGAGACTATATCCATAAAGGTCCTTACAGCAAAGAAGTGATCGATTATATTCTCGATTTACAAAAAGACGGTTATCATATATATACAATCAGAGGGAACCATGAGCAGAACCTGATTGACAAGCAGAAAACTTATAAGCCTAAATTTTTACGTTTCATCACAAGGATTTTCACAAAACCTAGAAAGAGTATTCTAAGTGAGGATGGCGTTTTATATTGGCACCATAAAGAATTCTTCAATGAACTGCCTTATCATATCATTATTGAAGATTATCACTTTGTGCATGCTGGATTTAATTTTAGTGCCGAAAAGCCTAAAAAAGACTTTGACGCAATGTTAACCATTAGAAAGCCTTTGCCTCCTATTGAACGTATTAATGAAGTTTTGAAGAAGAAACGATTAGTTCATGGGCATACGCCTAAATTTATTTATGAAGTAGAAAAGATGGTCAAAGAAAAAAGAAAGATTATCAATCTAGATTCAGGCTGTGCATATTTGAAAACACCAACTACAGAACAAAGAAAATATCATGGTTATCTATCTTGTTTAAATTTAGATAGTTTAGAATTGATTAAAGTGAAGAATAAAGATCAACTTTAATGAAAGTTCATTAAATTAACTATTTAAATTTACCTCGACCGATTAACGTCAAACTATTAAATATGAGACTATTATTTGTTGTCAACCCTATTTCTGGTGATATCGATAAAGAACCTTTCCTTAAGGAAGCTACAGCCCTATTAGATGTATATGATATTCATTACCATATCTTTAGGACTACGGGTAAGGATGATTTAGAAAATCTCAAAAAAGAGATAGACCATTACCAACCCAGTCGAGTGGCATCTGTAGGTGGTGACGGCACAACTTTATTTACGTCTACAGCATTATTAGATAGTGAAATTCCTTTGGGCATTATTCCTTTAGGTTCTGCAAATGGAATGGCTGTAGAGTTGTTTGTTGATCCGGATCCAATGTCAGCCCTAAAAGATATTCTGATGTCTAAAATATCTGTAGGGCTTGATTTATTAAAAGTCAACAACGAACATTATTGTCTTCATATAGGTGATATTGGGGTAAATGCTCAGATTGTTAATGGGTATTCTAAAGATCCCAATAGAGGTATGACTACCTACTTTAAGTATTTCCTAGAACAACTTAGAGAGACAAACATATTCGATTACACCATAGAGATTGACGGTGAAGAGTATGACGAAACAGGTATTATGATGGCGATATGTAATGCTAGAAAATTTGGAACAGGTGTCCCTCTAAATAGTATTAGTAATCCTTTTGATGGTAAATTTGAATTGGTAGCCATACCAGAAATGAATTTTGAAGATCTTATTATCGTAGGTCTTTCAAAATTTGATGAGAGCTTTTTAGAAGATGCTAATGGCAACGTTTATTCTGCTGAAAAAGCAAAGATTAAATTTAAAAACCCTCAACTTCTCCAATTAGATGGAGAAGTAATTGGAGACATCACAGAACTTGACATTGAAATTGTGCCTGGTGCTGTCCAATTTATCACAACAAGAAAAAATCTATTATTAGAAGATTTATAAAGAATAGAAAAAAACCACAAAACACTAAACTTCAATTAGTTAACAAACTGATTGAAGTTTTTTTTTATTTTTTTTCTAAAATGTGTGTCTTTTCAACTCCTTCCCATACTTCATAGGTGAAAACAGTTTAAAACAATCAAAATTTAAAAAATAAATTCCTATGAAAACGATCAAAATTTTACATCAATCATGCTGCGGTGTTAACCCAAGAATCAGAAAACAAATTGAAAAAGTGGCTGCAGAAAAAAATGTTGAAGTAGCTATTCAAGATGTAACTGATATGATTGAAACAATGCAGTTCGGTACTACAGAGTTTCCTTCTTTGGTAATTGATGGAAAAGTATTCAACTACCGCCAAAAAAATACAGATGAGGATGTAGCAGCTATGCTTGCATAATAGCTCTCCTCTAAAATTTCTCATTCACTCTAATAGAAACAAGTCATGGAAAAGATTATCAAAATTCTTCATCAGGATTGCTGTATGATTAATCCGATCATAAAGAAGAGAGTCGAAAAAGTTGCAGAGAAAAATAATATCGCTGTACAAGTAGAAGACCTCAGAGAATTAGAACAAGTAATGATGTATGGCACTTCAGAATTTCCTGCAGTTGTGGTAAACGATAAAGTTTACAGTTATAAAAAACATCATTCAGATGAAGAATTATTGAAAATCTTAAATGCATAGTATCATGGAAAGTTTATTAATAAAAGCAGCAGATTATTTAGTTTATCAATTAATAGGTTTAGCACCTGAATCAACTTTTGGTAGTGCCTTACATTACTTTCTTGTAGGAACTACTCATATCATTCTCTTAGTAATAATTATTACTTATATCATGGGGATCGTTCAAAGTTATCTTCCATTAAATAAGATAAGAGCCTACTTAGAGAAAAATAAAAAGTTTGGTATTGGTAACCTTCTTGCTTCCTCTTTAGGCGCTGTAACACCATTCTGTTCGTGTTCATCTATTCCTCTTTTTGTGGGGATGATGCAATCAAGAATTCCTTTAGGTATTGCACTTTCTTTCCTGATTACTTCACCTTTGGTAAATGAAGTGGCTATTGCAATGTTTATTGTTTCTTATGGATGGAAGTTTACCATTATCTATGTGCTTTTCGGAATTCTACTTGGTGTTGTAGGTGGTATCATCTTAGATAAAATCGGTATGGCAAAATATGTGGCTGACTGGGTAAAAAACTTAGCGGAGACACATGCTGTAGAGGATAATGACGAAAGATCGTTCGGTGAGAGATTACCTGAAATTCATGCTGAAACAGTTCAGACATTAAAGAAACTGATTCCATATATCTTAGTTGGTTTGGCTATCGGTTCATTTATTCATGGATTTGTTCCTCAATCTTTCTTTGAAAAATACATTAATGCTGACAATCCATTTGCTGTACCAATTGCGGTTTTAACAGCAATACCATTATACATTGACGCCGTAGGTATCTTACCTGTCATTGACTCATTGATTGCTAAGGGAGTACCTATGGGAACAGCAATCGCCTTTATGATGGGAGCCGTTGGCTTATCCTTACCAGAAGCTTTACTTCTAAAGAAAGTAATGAAGAAGCAATTAATTATCACTTTCTTCAGTACCATTGGCTTAGGGATGATCCTTGCAGGTTATTTCTTCAATATAATGTTTAGCTAATGCAAAATATTTTAAAATCAGGTTTGGCGGTATTTACCGCCTTACTTGCTTCTACCTGTTGTGTAGGGCCCTTGTTAGCTATTGTAGGACTAATGGGGGTTTCTGCATCAACATTAACTTGGCTGATAAGTATCAAGCCATTATTAATTGGAAGTAGTTTAATGCTAACAATTTATAATTTGTACAAAGCCTATTTTCCAAACAAGAAAGAGAGCTGTTGCACTAGTAATATAGAATATGAAGAGTTAGCACTATCAGAAAAAAGAGCATTCCATTTTTTCCAATCTAAAAGATTTTTATGGGGCATCGCCTTCTTAAATATCTTTATTCTAATACTTCCTTATTTAAACCTAATATAAAATGAAACTAATCAACATCATCATCACTATCGTTGGATTACTTTTTATCAGTAGTTGTAGTACATCTAATGGGAATACAACTGAAAAAGTATCATCCATTACGGTAAAGCAAACAGAAAAAACATATCAACTGAAAGGCTTTAAATCAAGTTGTTGTACGGGGATTGTAAACTACTCTCTTAAAGAAGTAGATGGATATCTTGGAATGCAACCCAATTTAGAAAGCTCCTCGGTAACTGTATGGTTTGATAACAGCAAGGCTTCTGAAAAAGAAATCATTGATGCTATTAATCAGACGCCATACAAAGTAAAGCAATAGACGTGTGACTAATTCTTTATTACCCAAAAAAGGGATTCCTAACATTGGAATCCCTTTATTTTTATATCTACAAGTAGTTTTCCCACCAAGAAGAAATAGGATATTTTTCCTGATGTAAAACTATAGGTTCTCCTATTCTTGGAGTTGAAATTGGCATATTTAATTCATCTGCTTTTTTCTTCACTCTTACCACAGGGTCAGTCCAGGAATGTAGTGCTAAAGTAAATGCTCCCCAATGTATAGGCATCATTAGTTTAGCATTAATATCTACTGCAGCCTGAGCAGACTCTTCTGGTAACATATGTATCTGTGCCCATTTCACATTGTATTGACCACATTCCATCATACCTAAATCAAACGGACCATACTTTTCACCAATCTCTTTAAAGTGAGTTCCATACCCACCATCACCACTAAAGTATAATCTATCTTTTTCTGACATCAATACCCAAGACCCCCATAATGTCGCATTCCTATCTGTAAGTCCTCTTCCAGAAAAGTGTCTTGATGGAGTAAATGCTAATTTGATGTTACCTAACTCAGCCTCGTCCCACCAATTTAATTCATGGATTTTCTCCTCTGGAATACCCCATGCTCTAAAATGAGCACCAACACCTAATGGCAGATAGTATTGATCTACTTTTCCTTTCAACTTTTCGATACTCTCATAATCTAAATGATCATAATGGTCATGAGATATAAAAACAGCATCGATATGTGGCATATCTTCGATAGATATTGGTAATTCTTTAGAATATCTCGATTGACCTAACCATGGATGTGGAGCCGGAACATCTCCTAACATTGGATCTAATAAGATCTTTTTCCCTGCCATTTCTACCAAGAAAGCAGAATGACCAAACCATGTTACTCTAGTTAGCGTATCATTGTTCACTACATCACCCACTTCCATTGATAACACTTCGATGTTTCTTGCAGGTCTATCATTAGGTACACCTGCCATGAACTCTCTTAATGTTGACCAAATACTATCCATATTCATATCCATGGTAGTCGTTGTCAAATTGATAAATTCACCATCATCATAATGCCCTGAGGCTGTATATCTTTTAATATCTTCTTCTGTATGTGTCCCTCCAAACTGTGGACTTAAAGTGATAAATAATAGCCCAACTATCACAATAAAAGCAAGAACAGAAAGGATAGAAAATGAAATATATTTCAGTGTTTTTCTAAGTGACATATAATACTTTTTCAATAAGAATTTGTTTTGAACTTATAAGTTTTAAAAATGTAATCATAAATGATACTATTTGAAGCTATTTTTAGTTTATTGATTGTGTAACCAATTAAAAATCAATTGAATATTTTGTCAACTTAAATCAATTAACTGTCTATTGGATAGTAACTCTTCAATAATTATCAATTTTAATAACTCATGAAAAAACTACTATTTTCATTTCTATTCGCATTTTTATGCTCACTCACTTTAATCAATGTTACATCAGCACAATCTTTTAGAATTGGAGGCGGTGTTGGTAACACTTTCGCAGAGCATAAACTCACTGATATTTCTGGTGATGACTTTAAAGTAAATGACAATGCTCTTGCCTGGAAAGTATTTGCAGGCGTTGGTAATAAGTTCCTTGGTATTGAAGGCGGCTACCGATCGTTAGGTAAAGTAAAAGATTCTAGTAGTGGAAATACCTATGAGTCCAAAGTTACAGGTTGGGATGTAGCAGCAAGAGGTAAACTGCAAATCGGTCCAATATTCGGCTTCGCAAAAGCGGGTGCTTTCTTTGCAAAGTATGACAACTCTGTTTCTGGTGGACAAACTGCATCGGATAGCGATAATGAAACAAAATTCCTTTGGGGTGTAGGTGCAGGTGTAATGCTTGGAATGTTTGAAGTTAGATTAGAATGGGAAGCGATGGACCTTAGTAGTGATGCTCACCTTTCTACTTTAGGGTTGAGTGGAGTACTTCATTTTGGAGGAGACGAATAAAAAATTTAAATGAAATAAAGGGTCACAGAGAAATTTGTGATCCTTTTTTTATCCCATCATACATAATTTTTTATAACTTCCTGTCGTAAATTAAATTATTTAATACTTCAATTATTTATCAAATCTAAACTTCTCATGCAACCTTCTTCTTCATAGGTTGTCTTTAAATTAAAATTTAAATCAAATACTAATGAAATCTTTTACTTCCTTACTTTTCGCTTTTCTATTATTCTCATTCAACTTATTCGCTCAGGGTAATAATAAAGTTACAAAACCGATCTCCGTTAATGACTTCAATACATTAGAATTAGAAGGGGCATTTGATGTTGTCTTCAAACAAGGTTCTACTTGTAAAGTATTTATTGAGGGGAAAGAAAAAGATGTTGCCGAGTTTAAAACCATTCAAGACGGAAAGAAATTAAGAATTAGCAATTCCAAAGACGACGACAAAAATGGTAAAACCAACAAGAAAGACTTGGTCGTTTTTATTCAATTTGAAGATCTAGAAAAACTAGAAACTACATTGGTTGGTGAAATTACCAACGAAAATGAATTAAAGTTTAATACACTTACTTTTGAAAATACAGGAGTAGGAACTACTGATCTTAAAATTAACTGTAAAGAATTAAATCTTGAATTTACAGGTGTAGGTAAATTAAAACTAAGTGGAAATGCAATTACAGCTAATTTAGAGGCTAACGGTGTAGGCAGCGTAGACGCAAGAGATCTCGTTGTCCGTGATATGGTCGCTGAATGTAATGGTATCGGAAACATGAAAGTGAATGCCTATAATACTTGTAAAATTTCAGCAAATGGATTGGGTAGCGTAAAAAACTACACTGAACTTAAAGAATAAGTTCTCCTCTTATATTCATCAAAAAGCTATCTGTAATGGATAGCTTTTTTTATTTTCATGAAGAATATTTCTCCTTTGTTTCTGATTTTTAATATTTTTTCTCTAAGTTTCACTAGCTTATAAACACATCAAACAGAACACACAAAAACAACACATATGAAAGATAAGCTTCAAACTTTGGAGGAAATGAACCGTCTTGCTGAGTTAGGCGGTGGTGAAAAACGTATAGAAGCACAACATAAAAAAGGTAAACTAACTGCAAGAGAACGTATAGAATTGCTACTTGACCACAATACTTTCCATGAAGTAGGAAAGTTTGTAAGACACCGTGAAGTGCAATTTGGATTAGACAAAGAACACTACCTTGGAGATGGTGTAGTCACAGGGTACGGTAAGATTTCCGGTCGACTTGTTTATGTCTACTCTCAAGATTTCACAGTATTTGGAGGATCCCTTTCGGAGTCGCATGCAGAAAAGATTTGCAAAATCATGGATATGGCGATGAAAAACGGTGCTCCAATTATTGGTTTAAATGATTCTGGAGGAGCTAGAATCCAAGAAGGAGTAAAATCATTAGGTGGATATGCTGATATTTTTTATAAAAATACACAAGCCTCTGGTGTAGTTCCTCAGATCTCCTGTATTATGGGGCCTTGTGCCGGTGGAGCTGTATACTCTCCTGCAATCACAGATTTTATCATGATGGTAGAGAATACATCTTACATGTTTGTAACAGGACCTAACGTAGTAAAAACAGTTACACATGAAGAAGTCACTTCTGAAGAACTTGGTGGGGCATCTGCTCATTCCATCAAAAGTGGTGTTACTCACTTCACTGCAGCCAACGAAGCAGTAGCTATCCAAAATATTAGAACACTTTTATCATATCTTCCACAAAACTGTGAGATGGACTCCCCTAGATATGATTATAAGACAAAAGAATCTGAAGTTAGAAAACAGTTGGCAGATATTGTCCCAGACAACCCCAATCAACCATACGATATTAGAGAAGTCATTCTAGGCTGCATTGATGAAGATACTTTCTTTGAAGTACATGAAGCTTATGCCGAAAATATTGTCGTTGGTTTTGCTCGTATGGGAGGAAAAAGTATTGGGGTAGTCGGCAACCAACCTGCTGTACTCGCTGGAGTATTAGATAATGATGCTTCAAAAAAAGCGGCTCGTTTTGTTCGCTTCTGTGATGCGTTTAATATACCACTACTTGTATTCGAAGATGTTCCTGGCTTTTTACCAGGTACGGATCAAGAATGGAATGGTATCATTTCCAATGGAGCGAAACTCTTGTATGCCTTCTGTGAAGCAACCGTTCCAAGAATTACTGTGATTACGCGAAAAGCCTATGGTGGAGCCTATGATGTAATGAACTCTAAACACATTGGAGCAGACCTTAATTATGCTTGGCCAACAGCTGAAATTGCAGTAATGGGTGCACAAGGTGCTGCAGAAATAATATTCCGAAAAGAAATTAAAGCTGCAGATGATCCTGAAGCAAAACTCCAAGAAAAAATTGAAGAGTATACCGAAGAGTTTGCCAATCCATATAGAGCCGCCTATAGAGGTTATATCGATGAAGTAATTAAACCAGAAAATACTCGAGAAAGGCTTATTGCTGCATTTGATATGCTAAGAAACAAGGTGGATAAGATTCCAAGAAAAAAACATGGTAATATACCTTTGTAGTATCCATTGACTAATACTACTAAGAAAGTGAATGACTTTTCAATTAATTATAAAAGTCATTCACTTTTCTTTTTACAATGATTATCTTGGTTTAGGTTAATGTCCAAATAGTAATTTTTAATGAATAGATTTTTTTACATCACCTTTTTATTCTTCTTACCCATCATTACGGAAGCACAATACAAGTATGCTCCAAAAGATTATACGTCATCAGACTTTCATGTAGAGAGAAGAGAATCACTTAGACAAAAAATGCCTCCTAAAAGTGTTGCCGTATTTTTTGCCAACCCGATACGGAATAGAGCCAATGATGTAAATTATGTGTACCATCAAGACCCTAATCTATTCTACCTTACTGGATATAGAGAACCAAATGCAGTATTATTTATCTTCTCTGAGCCGTATACCTTATCTGATGGAACCAAGTGTAATGAACTGTTCTTTGTTCAACCTAAAGATAAATATGATGAAAAATGGAATGGCACAAGGTTAGGTGTAGAAGGCGTACACCAAGCTCTTGATGTTTCATGTGTTTTTTCAAATCATCAACTCAAAAGAATGGAAATCGATTTTTCTACTTTTGAAAAGGTACTGACCTTCGATCCTCCAAGAGATGTAAAAAATAATATTTATGATCCATATGATCTATTTGATTTAATTTCCACCTTCAAAAAACAAGCAAATTACCCTGCATTTCTCCATCCAGCTAGTGAACATATTTACAATATGATGAGAGGTACTACACTTCAAAATCAAGCAAATGTGGCTCAATTTGTAGGTATGGAACTTAGAGATGCGATGATACTAAGATTAGATCCTACTATTATTGATTTCGTTTCTGCCCAATCTCCAGAAGAAAGAGTCAAAATTGCCGAGCTATTACCAACCACTAATATTTCTCTTATGTTACTCGACAGTCTGATGGCAGATCTAAGAGAAATAAAAAAAGAGGAAGAAATACAACTTCTAGAAAAGGCTATCGACATTTCATGCATTGCTCAGATAGAAGTTATGAAAGCGATGAAACCAGGAATGTCGGAAACAGAGATCCAGGGTATTCATGAGTTTATCTATAAAAAATATGGAGCCGAATATGAAGGTTATCCAAGTATTGTTGGTGCGGGAGAAAATGGGTGTATGCTACATTACATTGCTAATAATAAGCAACATGTAGAAGATGGCGAACTCATTCTTATGGATTGTGGTGCTGAGTATAGAGGGTATACAGCTGATGTGACTAGAACAATTCCTGTAAATGGAACATTCTCAAAAGAGCAGAAGATACTTTATGATATCGTATTAAAAGCACAAAACGAATGTATTCAAGCATGTAAAGAGGGAGCCTCTTTCAATGAGATCTATGAGTTGTCATCTAAAATTATTGGTAAAGCATTAACCAAATTAAAGATCATCGAATACCCAGAAGCTTATAATGAATATTTCCCTCACGGATTGATGCATCATATTGGATTAGATGTACATGATAAAGGACATTACACCACTTTAAAAGAAGGAATGGTGGTCACTGTTGAGCCTGGAATCTATATCCCTATAAATAGTGAATGTGATCCAAAATGGTGGGGAATTGGGATAAGAATTGAAGATGATATTTTGATTACTAAAGAAGGACCTGTAAATTTATCTGCAAGAGCCCCAAGGACTACTGATGAAATTGAGCAACTGATGAAAGAAGAAAGTGCCTTTAATAAGCTACAGCTTCCTTCATTAGATTAAATATCTTGACCCAAATACAATATTTCGGCCTTTAATTTGTTTTACATTTAGCGAGGCCTACAATTTTTATGAGATTTGTAATCTTATTCATAGTACTTTTTTTCAACACATCATTCAAGCAAATTTCAGTGTTGAACAGCGCCCTGAGTTTCTATGCCATGGAAATAGAGAAACAGGGGTTTAATAAACTGAATTCATCGATGCACTATGAATTGAATATCTCCTACCCAAAAGTTATCTGTTCAAAGAAGCTAGACATTGAGCATCAAATCAACCTCGATATTCAAAGAATCATGATTATGGCAATCAATAATTTCAGAGCAAAGATTATTGATGTAAAATCAGAAAAAGGGGCTATGGGATTAAGTTATTTAAACCTTGATTATCAAGTACATCACAACAATAATGGTATTCTGAGTATCTCTTTTAAAAAAGATACTTATTTCAATGGTTTTGATGGAATTAAAATCATCAAAATGACTTACAACTTTGATTCTCAGAAAAATAAAGTCATCCGTCTCAAAGACTTATTTGATGATGAAATTGATTATAAAAACGCCATTTTCAATAAACTCAAACACAAATACTCTGATATTAAACTTAAGAAAGGCGTTACTTCTAATTTCTGTATAGACACAAAAGGAATTACATTTCCACTCGATAGCAACAAATGCAAAAGTAAGCACTGTCCAGAACAGGTAACATTAACTTGGGCGGAAGTAAAAGACATAACAAAGCCCTATGTTCAAGAACTAGGGCTATAACACTTCTCAGAAGTCTGTATTATTTTTCTTTTTTATAAATCATTGCATTAAGTCCTTCTACCTCTGAAGCTTCGAAATCATCGAACCATTCTTCCATTTTCTTTACTGCAAGGTTTAAATGTTCTTCCTTTAAACAAACTGCCACATAACTTGCTGCGGCTAATACTACAGAAAAATCATCTGAGTAACCTACAATAGGAATGAAATCGGGGATTAAATCGAAAGGTATCAGTAAGTACCCTAATGCCCCTGCAATTGCTACTTTTGCCTTTTTGGGTGTCTCTGTATCGATGTACATAAAGAACAACACCAAACCAATATATACGACCTTTTCTCCAGCTTTTTTAGCTATGTTGATTAGTTTTTCAAGAAATTGGTTCTCCTGAAAGCCTTTTACATATTTCTTAGTATCAATATCTTTTATTTTCATTTTCTTCATTTGTTAATTGTTTATGCTCCTTCTCCACCATCGTCTTGACTATCGGTATCTCCACTTTCATCAATCCCTCCTATTTTATAAATAAGCTGTAGAGATCCTAAAAATAGTGGGGCTTCATCAAAGTAATTTTCAAAATCATCTATTTTCTCATCTCCGGCGGTTTGTATCTTAGATTTGATAAGCAGTTTAAACTGAGGTAAAATCTCTTGATCAAAAGAAGGTAATAGTAAAGCTAACGACCCCATTTCTTGGAGGACAGCCAACTTTCTACTTTCTGACATGGTATACTTGTAGGTATTGTTTCTTTCTTTTAAATACGCTAATAGGTTACTGACCATCTTCTTCCCTTCTAAAGATAGTTTTACTGTAGACGAAAGTTGATTTAGAAATCCTTTTCCAAGATATTTTTGTATCGAAGGCTCTTGTTTTATGTACTTATTTAAGAAATCCTTTGGTGAGATATCTTCCTTTACTTTTTGTAATAAAGTCTTGATTGTATAAATATCTTCCTGATCATCTTTAAAATATGACAGGAAAATCTTCTCATAGGCTCTTGGTGTAAAGCTATAAAACTGTTCTCCTTTACTTAATTTAGTCACGGTACCATTTTCAGTGTGTTTTACCTTTCCTTCTAACACTCCTTCCATGACCAAATTAATTATGGTAAATCTCATCAACACTTTTCCTTCTGCATTGGAAAGGTGTGTTAAGAAGGCTAATTCCGTAGGTCTTAAGTGTTGATATTCCATGATTTATTATTTTTCTGTATATACACTGTAAATTGGATACCTCATAAATGACTTTTCTTTATGGTTGGTTTGGTCATAAATGAATTCTAACTGTTTGTATCCATTTTTTCTTAGAGAAGCATCTTTCTTCAAAGCTTCATCAAAAGCTTTTTTTAATTCAGGATCTTCGTCCAAATATTGCTTCGCTTTGTCTTCAAAAACATACGCCGAGAAATGTTCCTTCTGCTGTAAAATCGCATCAAAGAAGTTCCAAGCAAAATAAGAATCCTTTGCTGATGGCGTAAGTGTCTCTATTATAAAACGAACAAACGGCTGATTCGTTTTCACAATGTAATCTCCTTTACGTACCTTAACTTCTTCTTCCCTAGTAGAAGTCTTAATATTATAATGTAGATAATGGGATTCATATGGAGTTTTCACCGTTTCATATTCATCGATATAGGTCACCTTTACTTTTAATGCTTGATCTCTTTTGAATTGCTTTACTTTAATATTATTCTGTTTTAGATAATCAACAATTTTTGACCATCCCATAGGGATTACATAATAATTTGGGATTGTAGCAACCTCAGTAACTTTTAAAGCATTATAATAAGGAATAGCTTTCTCATATGGTTTTGTACGATCATAAAATAATCTTGAAAAACCACTCACCTCACTCTTTTTCATAACGCCCTCATAACCTTTAAATAATAAAGTATCTGCTTGTGTCATATCAGCTTCCCAATTGACAGGCAATGCTGTAGCCATACTATCTAAAGAAAATTGTTGTTTCTTCGCTAAATTTAAGGCTTCACCATTACTTTCAAGGAATTTCACCGCATGCTTTAAGAAACCATAAGTGGCTAGAGTTCGTTCTTTATACGGTTTGAGCATATGAGTTTCTACCACATAACTCGGTACATTAAACAAGGCTGCATATCCTGATGAATATCTTGGTGAATCAAAGAATTGAACATATCCTTTATCAGGCGTTGTTCCCCAAACATTTACATAAGGAACAATAGGATAACCGTCTTTATCCATCGCTTGTTCCATGTAGGGATTCATTTTATCTCTTACAAATTCTCCCACAACACCCAATTTATCTTCATGAGAAGCCAAATAGGTGAGTGTATACTGATAATCAGCTCCATTACTCACATGGGTATCAATAAATAAATCTGGTTTAGTAAGGCGGAAAATTTCTGCAAAGGCCCACATATTTTTTGAATCCATTTTTATAAAATCTCTATTGAGATCCAAATTTTGGGCATTGCCTCTAAAACCATATTCTTCTGGTCCATCTTGATTGGCCCTTGTACCTGTATTTCTATTTAATGCACCACCAATATTATAAAAAGGAATAATGGCTATGATGGTATTCTTCAACTCAAAATCTACTTTCTTCTCAAGAATGTCTCTAACTAACATCATAGAAGCTTCTACCCCATCAGGTTCTCCAGGATGAATGGCATTATTGATCAATAAAACATTTTTGGTTTTGAAATTAGAAGGTAAATAGGATCCTTCTGGTGACAAAACACCCAGATGAAGCGGTTTGCCTGCATCAGTAGTACCAAAATTCAACAAATGGAACTGATCAAAGTGCTTCGCTAATTTTTTATAATAGGCAATCCCTTCCTGATAGGTCACTGTCTTGGTGCCATCGGAAGTTTCAAATACCGTTTCCCAATTGAGATCCTTTTTAGGTAGTTGTTTTTGATCAATCTGTTCTTGTTGCACTTCCTCTTCTGAACAAGCAGTAAATACAAAAGCGACAAGAAGGATATAGATAAAAAAATGGTTTCTCACTATTCTAATTTCAATAAATAAATGTGTTTATCACTTATAAATATCTTATAAATAATCGGTTTCTTCAAAGATTCTTTAAATTGTATAACAACATTAAATTTATCATTCAAGAACATTCATAATGATCCCGTTATCCTCGAGAAATAAGAAAATTATTGGTGGTGTTTCACTCTCTATTATTTTAATCTACATCGTTGTATCATTTTTTTCTTACAATCAGTCTGTATTAATAAAAACTTACCAAGGTGAAAGTCATCTAGAAGAAGAAAAACAAAATGGGTCTTTTGATACCACATTATTAGCCGAAGTCAACAGAGAAGACTTTACCGTTGATTCTGACTATGGGTACCAATTAAAAGGTTCTTACTTAAAAGTATCCAACGAACAATTTCCTCTAACTGTGATTATGGTCCACGGCGTTACGCATGACCGTTGGAGAATGATGCGCTATGCTCAAATCTATTTAAAGAATGGTATTGATGTCGTTCTGTATGATCACAGAAAACATGGTCTATCTGGAGGAAATGAAGTCTCTTTCAGTTACTTTGAGAGTAGAGATCTAGAAAAAATTGTCCAATGGACGAAACAGAAAAAACCATCTGATATTATAGCAGCACATGGCGAATCTCTTGGAGCCGCAACTGTTTGTTCCCATTCTGGCATTAATGAAACCACCCATTCTGTCAATTTCTATATCTCCGACTGTGCATTTTCAGATACTAAAAATCTTTTAGTGTTGCGAGCAAAAGAAGATTTTGGAATGCCTAATATTGGATTTGTAGACACCACCAGCCTTTTGGCTAAAATAAGAGCAGGTTTTTACTTCGCTGATGCATCTCCAATAAAAGGAATTCGACAATCTAAAGTGCCTGTTCTATTCATCCATGGAAAAGCAGACACCTATATTCCCATGGAAATGTCTCAGGAATTATATGATGCAAAATCTCAAGGGGCTAAGTTCATATGGTTCGTCGATAAAGCCGAACATGCAAGGTCTATCACAACTGCTCCTGTAGAGTATGAAAAAAAAGTAATGAATTACATTCATACCATGATGACTCAGCTGTTAAGCAAACAAAATCTTCCTATTTAGGTTATTCATAAAATAATTGTATATTCATTCATTTAAAATGAAACGATTGATATACAAATCATTCAATGCTTAAACTTACAACTAATGGACTGCAGAGTTAGTACAAAAGAAATTAAAGTCAGAAACTATCACATTGATAGCTACCAACATGTAAATAATATGAGATATATGGAATTTCTTGAGGAAGCCAGATGGTCTCATTTTGAAAACAATGCTTCCTTAGAAGTAGCTTCTCAAGAAGAAACTGCCTTTGTGATTGCTAATTATAATATCAACTACCTCTACCCTGCCACTATGAATCAGGTATTGGAGATTAAGACTAGAGTTGCCAAAATTGGAACAAAAAGCTTAACCTTTGAACATGAAATTTTTATCAAAGGAACTGATAAAAAAGCATTAGCAGCTGAAGTCACTTTAGTTTCTTTTGATATTAAATCTCAAAGACCGAAAGAAATAAAAGACTCGATAAAAGTTGAGTTAGTAAAATAAATAAAAGATCGTAATGATCTCTTGAAGTATTAAAATGGGTATGCCACTCATTTTAATACTAACTATCTAATAATTATGGATAGCAGATAAATCATAAATAAATAGAATGACCTCTATACAACACAGATTACTTAAATTAACATTAAATCTTAGTGCAATAGCTTTTCCTAGTCAGAACATCAATCTTACAATGCTCAGGGAAACAACGGAATTTATTGCCATATTTTCACTATTACCTTGGGGAGTTAAAGCTAAAAAGTTTGAGTTAAATGGACTTTCTGCAGAAGTGATCGAACCAGTACGACCTACAAAAACCAAAAGAGCTTTACTATATCTACATGGCGGAGGGTATGCTATCGGTTCGTCTCAAACACATAGATCTTTAGTGGGTAAAATTGTTGATGAAACTAGAACCACTGCATTATTAGTCAACTATAGAAAAATACCAACTTACCCTTGTCCTGCGGCCATTGAAGATGCTTTTCAGGGGTATCAATATCTATTAGATAATGGTTTTGCTCCAAATGAGATTGCTATTGCTGGAGATTCTGCTGGTGGTGGCCTAGTGTGTTCACTCTTATTTTACTTGAAAGAGAAAAATGTACCTTTCCCAAAATGTGGTGTATGTCTATCTCCATGGACAGATTTGAAACATACGGGCAAATCTGCAGAAGAAAATAAGTTTTCTGACCCTTTCGTAAAAGTGAAAGAAATGCAACGATGGGCAGAGGTATATGCAGGATCGAAATCATTAGAAGACCCGATGGTATCCCCTTTGTATGGGGAGTTTGATGGCTTTCCTCCTATCTTAATACAAGCTTCTACCAATGAAGTATTGTACAGTGATAGTTTTAGGCTTCAAGAGAAAATGAAAGCCGCAGGAGTCGATGTTACTTTCCAAAAATGGGATGACCTTATGCATTGGTGGCAATTGTTTTGGAGATTTATTCCTGAATCTGAGGATGCTATAAATAAAGTATGTGAATATCTAAACAAACACTTAAAAGTTTCGTAAATTAAAATATCAAATAAATGTAATATCGGAACATAAAATGATTGTTCATTCATTTATTTTTAAGTATCTTTGTGCAAGCAGTTTACAAACTGTGTTGCAATTCGGACAAATCACATAATAACACAAAACAAGATGGAAGAATTACTAAAAAAAATCGTTTACACAGGTGTTGGTATTACAGCTTACACAATTGAAAAAGTTAACGAGGTAGTCGACAAACTTATTGCTGAAGAAAAAATTACTGAAGAAGAAGGTAAGAAGATTGTAGACGAATTAGTTGCCAACACAGAAGCTAAAAAAGACGAATTTGAGTCTCAAGTAAAAACACTTGTAGACAAATTTACTTCATCTGTGAATTTTGATTTGGATTCAATCAAATCAATGTTCAAGGGAGGTGATTCTGAAGAGGTAGAAATTTTGAAGGCTAGAATTGAAGCATTAGAAGCACAAGCTGCTAAAGCTCCTTCAAAAGAAGAAGAAAAACCTGCGTCTTCAGAAGCGTCAGAAGCTTAGTCTTTCTGGTACTTTTGTGATGTGTGTGGCCGACACTTCTGTACAATGTATGGTAGTGTCGGTCTTTTTTTGCCCTTTAGTACACAACCGATTGCAAATACTTGATAAAAATCATTATTTTTACAGAACCAATAAAACACACCTATTAAACACATATTAAATTATTCACCTTATGATGGATAAACTTACAGCATCTGTAGGTACTGCTTTAGACCGCTTTATTCAACAAAAGCAGGAGCAGTTCCCTTATGCAACCGGTGAGCTATCACAACTATTACGAGACATTGCCCTTGCTGCTAAAATTATTAACCGCGAAATCAATAGAGCCGGACTGGCCGGTATTGAAGGTGGTGTAGGAAGTGATAATGTCCAGGGAGAAGCCCAGCAAAAATTGGATATGATTGCTGACATCCGCTTTACAAGAGCACTTTCTAAAGGTGGAGAAACTTGTGGTATCATTTCAGAAGAAATAGATGGTATCATTGACACTGGCAATCACCATGCAAAATACGTTGTGGCAATAGACCCTCTTGATGGATCATCTAATATTGATGTTAATGTATTAGTAGGTACCATTTTTTCAATCTACAGAAGAAGGTCTCCTATTGGCCGCCCTCCTACCAAAGAAGATATGCTTCAACAAGGAACTGAGCAAATCGCAGCAGGCTATGTCCTGTATGGCTCTTCTACCATGTTAGTTTATTCTACTGGTTATGGGGTAAATGGTTTTACTTACGAACCATCTTTGGGTGAATACTTCTTATCACACCCAAATATGAAGTGTAAAGAGGATGGAAGTATCTACTCTATCAATGAAGGTGGGTATAATACTTTCCCTGAAGGATTGAAGTCTTATCTAAGTACTTGTAAAGAGAGAGAGTTTTCTGCTCGTTATATTGGATCATTAGTGGGTGATTTTCATAGAAATCTACTAAAAGGTGGTATCTATATCTACCCGTCTACTTCTAAATATAAAAAGGGCAAATTAAGGCTACTTTATGAATGCAACGCCTTAGCTTTCTTAGCTGAGCAATCTGGTGGTATGGCTACAGATGGTTACCAAAGAATTCTAGAGATAAAACCAGAACATTTCCATGAGAGAACACCGTTTTATGTCGGATCTCCAAAGATGGTAAAAGAGGCAATGGAACACCTTAATGAATATGAGGAAGAGGAAGTTGTTTCAGTGAAAACCATTAAGGTAAAAGCTTAAATACAGAGAAATATTGAAAATAAAAGCCTGTGATTATACCTAAATCACAGGCTTTTCTATGTTAATTACAGTTGTTTACTATCTAACATAATATTTTATCAAGAAAAATATTGTTATCAAATGTATCTTAAATTGGATATATGGCAAAAATCATCAAATTTTGTTTAAACACAAACTTTTAACACGATCATAATAAAATGTAAGCAACAAGTAGGATTGTTTAACTTACCACTACCTTTGTTTTAGATTTTCATTATCACTACAAAGAGCATTGGTAAGAAACTATCAATTTCTACTAACAATTAACCAAACTAAAATGATTTTAACTAAACATGAGAAACTGACACTATATCTCCTAGCAGCGGTAAGTTTTACTAATATTTTAGACTTCGTTGTATTAATGCCCCTAGGACATACATTGCAAGAAGTATTTGAAATGACTCCACTTGAATGGAGTGCGGTTGTTTCATCTTATACATTAGCTGCTGCTATTTCAGGTGTTGTATCGATTTTCATTATCGACAGGTTCGAAAGGAAAAAGATGTTTCTCACTATATATTTCTTCTTTACCATAGGAACTATTTTATGTGGGTTAGCCACCACCTATCAGTTTCTTTTATTAGCAAGAACATTTACAGGAGTATTTGGTGGATTAATTAACGCTGCCTTATTTACTATTGTAGGAGATATGTTACCTGAAGAAAAAAGAGGTTCAGGTATTGGGATTTTAATGACAGGCTTTGCTGTGTCATCAACTATTGGTGTCCCTATTGGGTTATATCTTGGAGTAAAGATAGACTGGCATGCACCGTTTATTATCATTGCTGTCATTGCTTCTGTACTTTGGGTATTATGTTATAAACAATTACCTAAAATAGATGCTCACTTAAGTAACGTAAAGAAACCTCGCTGTATTAAGGAATTTTTACACCCCTTACTTTCAGTATTATTCAACAAAAAGCAAGTACAGGGATTAACAGCTTTGAGTCTAGTATTCTTTGGACATTTTATTTTGATACCCTTCCTTTCTCCTTACTTAGTAAATAACATAGGGTTTGAGGACCAACAGTTAACTTGGATCTATTTTTCAGGTGGATTGGCGACTTTATATTTTTCTCCAAAGATTGGACAATGGTCTGATAAGTATGGTAAGTACTTGGTATTTGTGATCATCTCATTTATCACATTAATCCCAGCCTTAGTATTAACACATGCAGAAGGAATGAGTATCCCTGCCATTTTAGTATTTTCAACTTTAATGTTTATCTGTGGAGCGCGATCAATTCCTGCTAATGCATTATTAATAAATACAACTGACCCTGCAAAAAGAGGTAGTTTTATGAGTATCAGATCCTCTGTTCAGAATCTTTCACAAGGTTTAGCATCTTTTGCAGCAGGATTAATTATCACCACAAATCCTATCGATTCATCTTTAGAACATTACAATTATTTGGGATACATCAGTGTTATAGCAACAATGTTTGGGGTAACGTTATTTAGTAAAATAAGTGACTACAAATCTCGTAAGGCAAAACGAGCTACAGTAATCTCATAATCAGTAAATTTGTGTATACAACATGATCAATCAAAAATGAATTTAAGTAGCAGAAGGTATTTCCCCTATTCCGATTATTTGAAACAACAATACGGTGGTAGAATCCAAAAAGTTTCTATTCATGCAGACTTTACATGTCCCAATAGAGATGGCTCTTTAGGATTCGGCGGATGTACATTTTGCAACAATGATAGTTTTGTGCCCAACTATCTTCATGATGGTATGAAAACTATAACTGAACAGATTGATCATGGAATGGAATTCCTACCAGGAAGATACCATAGTGCCAAGGCTTTTGTTGGCTATTTCCAAGCCTACTCCAATACCTATGGTACAGTGGAAAAACTAAAGGAAATTTATTCTGAAGCACTCAAACATGATAAAATCGATGGACTTGTAATTGGTACACGCCCCGATTGTTTATCTGATGAACAATTAGATTATTTAAGCGAACTTGCCGAAAAGTATCTAATTTTTATTGAGTTTGGTATTGAATCTTGTTACAACAAGACTCTAGATAAAGTCAACAGAGGTCATTCCTTTGAAGATTCTGTAGAGGCTATTCAAAAAGTGGTTGATCGAGGTTTACCTGTGGCAGGGCATATGTTATTTGGTTTACCTGGAGAATCTAGAGAAGAAACATTAGCTCAAGCTAAGATCATTTCTGATTTACCTTTAGGTTCTGTAAAATTCCATCAGCTACAGATTGTAAAAGGAACAATTATGGCCAAACAGTATAAAGAAAACCCTGATCAGTTCCCTTTATTTCAACCCGATGAATATGTAGACTTTATGGTTGATTTTCTTGAGCAATTAAGACCTGATATGGCTATACAGAGATTCAGTAGTGATACCCCTCAAAATTTACGAATAGCACCAAATTGGGGAATACGTCCTAACCAAATTCAACTCATGATCGAAAAGAGATTAAAGGAAAGAGACACCTATCAAGGAAGATTATATAAATAGAAAATACATATTTTCATGAAAAATAGCTGATACATTTATTGATGATGTATCAGCTATTTTTATATAAAAAACTAACTAAATTATAATAAAAACTATCTATTTTCCTATTTCCGGTCTTACTGTGCGAACATTCTGCACACTTAGACGTATAAATAAGAGTGGTAATGTTTTTAATTAGACAAAAACGTTATTTTTGTACTTACAACGATAAATTTGAATAAAATAAAATGGCATATATAGATTATTATAAAGTTTTGGGTGTAGATAAAAGTGCAGACCAAAGCGAAATAAAAAAGGCATATAGAAAATTAGCAAGACAATACCATCCAGATAAAAACCCTGATGATGAAGTCGCACATAAAAAGTTTCAGGAAATAAATGAAGCTAATGAGGTGTTAAGCGATCCAGATAAACGAAAGAAATACGATAAATACGGTAAAGACTGGGAACATGCTGATCAATTCGAGTCACAAGGATTCGGTGGTGGTGGCTTTGGCGGAGGATTTGGCCAGGGTACCGGCGGTGGATTCGGTGGTTTTGGACAAGGCAGCGGTGGCTTTGGTGGTTTTGAAGGGGGTGGAGACTTTTCTGACTTCTTTAACTCTATGTTTGGCGGTGGTGGCCGTCGTCAGCCAAGACCTAAAAAAGGTGGAGACTTCAAGGTAAATATCAACTTAGAACTAAGAGATGTTTACGAGACACAGAAGAAAACTTATAAAATTAATGGTAAAAACATCAGAGTAACTGTACCTGCAGGGCTTGAGGATGGACAAACTATTAAGATTAAGGGACATGGCAAAGATGGTATTAATGGCGGAGAGAAAGGAGATCTTCTAATGACTTTCCACATTACAAATAATACCGGATTTGAGAGAAAAGGAAATGATCTTTACAAAACAGTAGATGTTGATCTTTACAGTGCAGTTTTAGGTGGTGAATTGATGGTTGATACTTTCGATGGAAAGGTAAAACTGAACTTGAAACCTGAAACTCAAAACGGAACAAAAGTAAAACTTAGAGGTAAAGGTTTTCCTATCTACAAAAAGGATGGATCGTTTGGTGATTTGTATATCACTTATAATGTGAAAGTTCCAACAGGGCTTACTGATGAGCAAAAAGAACTGTTCCAACAGTTAAAAGATCTTTCCTAAAATTGGGTGATTAAAATCAGCTTTCTGGTTGGATTACGGTTAACAATTCATTATTATTGTGCCGAAAAATATTGAAATTACTTAACCTCCAACTACGATGGAAGCAATTACATATTTAGAAATCGCTGCAATGGGCTTTATGGTTCCACCACTAATCGGTGCTATTGCTTACGCGTTAATCACTATGGGTAAAGACAAAGTCTAAACCAAAAAAGAACGATATCAAATCAATTGATATCGTTCTTTTTTTATAGAAGGACATTATCTTTTGGCTTCAATTTCTCAGGGATTTTTGGATCATCAATCATCTCCTTCATATCGATCTCAATCGTATTACATAAACTCGTCATTGGAGTATCAAATGCTAATCCTTCGAAAGGGTTTTCAGCAAAATCTCCTACAAGTTCCATTAGGATATAGATAGAACCAATTAAAGCTGTAAAAGGAACTGTCATCCAAACTGCACCATTTCCTAAAGCCGAGAACTGAGCTACCATTCCAAAAGGAAGTAAAGTCACAAATAATACAGTTAGTACCATTGACGTGTTTGCATATTGCCTTGGTAAAGGGAAGTTCTTAATACGCTCACATTTTCCTTGCTGAACATAGAAATCTTGTAATAGCTTCTGAAATTCAACATGTCTAAAGTCATCTACTAACCCTAACTCTCTAAGTTTTAAAATATCTTTTGACTGATTACTTATTATTTGAGTACAGATGTTTTTCTTTTTAAGTAAGGCATCAACCTCATGGTCTGGTAAGAATTTTCTTAGCTCTTCTTCCTCACTTAAGCTTGCGAAATTATCACCTAATTTTTTTCTGATATCTGTAGTCATTGGATGATTATGCTCCCAAGGTTGAGATTTCCATAATTGCCTTCTCAGGCGGTACACCCATGCAATATGTCGATAGATTAATCTTTTATGAATGGCTTGTAATTCCTCTTTGGACAATGGGTTCTGATCACTTACAAAAATATTTGTGGTGTAGTCTCTGGCCATTATACCCCAAGTACGACTACTGTTTACAATAGCACCCCAAATTTTACGGGCTTCCCATGTTCTAGCATAAGCAGAGTTGTTTTTGAAACCAACATAAAATGCTACCGCAGTACCTACAACAGATAGAATTGACCATGGTAACTTAAAGTAGATAAACCCAATATATTCATAAAGAACGACTACCACTAAGGCATACCCTGCCAATGCTAATATGGGTGTTAATGATCTACCTAAGAAAAGTTTGTAGTTAATATTCCGATTAGTATACATATTTCAGATAAACAGATTGAAAAATTCTTATTGAAACTACGAAGTTTTGACATAAAAAAATAGTACTCCCAATAATTAATTGAGAGTACTATCACTTATTCTTCTAATCAATATTACTTATTAATAATGACAGGTATTGTACCGTAATCCAAATCTTTAGTATATACATTCACAAAATATTGCCCATTTTGTAAACGTCTAAACTTCATTTCTTTTGGTATTCCTGTATAGCTTTCAACTACTTGTCCACTCGTATTTCTAATAACGATACTAATTTCATTTGCATCTAAACCTTGTAGTGAGAAGGTGCCATTAGAAGGGTTAGGATAAGCTAAAACATTAGAAGACAACTCATTTTCCAAAGAGTTTACAGAAGTAAGTCTAATAGTTGCCGTTTCTTGATTAGAAGCACCACAATCATTCGATGCCTGTACTGACACCGTATGGTCTCCTACATTAGCTTCCCTAACTGTAAACATTATGGTCTGTTCATTATCATTACCAATAACATCACATCCTTCTGGTATATTCCAATTGTAATTTCCGCCCCCGGTAACATTTGAGGCTGTAAGCTGAACGGTATCTGCTACGGAATATTCTGTTGAAGAAACCGTAATACCTCCTATACTTGGTGAGGCTGGAATCGCAATTTTCAATGAATTACTGGAGTTAGTTCCAGCACATGCATTTGTTGCTGTAACAGAGATATTGATAGAATCAGAGTCTACATTTTCTACATTTAAGGTTAGAATATCAGTAGTTTCATCTCCGACCACAACTGCTCCATCTGGAATGGTCCAACTAAATCCATTGGCAAATAAATGTCTTGCAACAATCGTTACTTCTGCATCTCCACAAGACAATGTCTTATTGGCAATTAATTCAGAGATTAAAGGTGCTTTAGATACATGAACATAGGCGGTATCTGCTGTACCTAATCCACAAGTACTTTTTGCACTAACTAATACTGGATAAGTACCTTCTTGTACCCCAGTGAAATCTACTTCAACGGTAGCCGCATTTGCTTGAGCTCCGCTGGCAAGAACTGCCCCTGTTGGTAATGTCCAATTGAATTCATGGGATGGGTTACTAGCTGTGGCTGTGAAATTAATCGTTCCTCCAATACATACATTTAAATCAGTATTTGTGATAGTCGGTACTGCATTAGGATCGTAAACATCAAAAGTTAATGTATCAGAAACTTGTTGCCCACAACCATTAAATGCATGACAAACAATTCTGTGTGTACCAAAACCTTCTCTACTCAAATCAACCTGAAGTTCATCACCATGGAGACTTGTCAATGCTATGATATCCGTTGGTAATTCCCAATAGAAAGAGTCTACATGAGCATAACTAGATAAAGTAAGTCTAGCATGTTGTGTAGGACAATGTAAATCTACCGATGGCTGTATATCTCCAATTGAAGGCTGAACAAATTGATGAACATCCCATGAAGCAGTATCTCCATATTGATATCCACTTGCTGCATTGGCATTATAAGCTGAAACACTAATTGTAGTGGTTTGCTCTAAGTTGGAAGTTAATGCACTAAAATCGAAAGTGGCACTATCTCCATTGGTCTGTCCCGCTACTAAAGTTACATTTGGATTAGAAGACCACCATTGCAGGTCACCTCTATCATGTCCATATACCTTAAATGTTCTTGTAGAAATATCACAGCCTAAGGTATCTGCATTGAGCCTTTGTCCAGTGATAGGTGATAACTGAACAATATTTACACTAGTCTGTAAAGGATTTGTTCCCGTTGCTTGATCCAAAGTATATAACAATTCAAATGCATCACTATTTCCTCTATCTATACTCCAGAATGTTCCTTGGAATGCAGGAGTTCCTCTTTCAGTACCTCGATGGTCGGACCCTACATAATTTCCTGTTTCGCCCCCTTTAGTAAAACCATATATTTTGTTATCATGATAAGCCAAGTCTGACATTGGGAACCAACCATGTGTACTATCATTGGCTACTGAATTTAACTCCGTATCAAAGCCTGTCTCAGGAAATTGTTTAATGATATGTGATGCACCTATTCGATTTCCATTCTCACCCATTGGATAAGCAAGAATACAACCCATGGTAGTTGGACTATTGTATTCAGATGCTGCAACTAATGTATCTGGATCACCTCCTGACCCTGGTAAAATCAACATTTTACCTTTTATGCCTGGCTCTCCTTTTCCTGATGCTCTTAACTCAATTTTTGTTCGTTCTCTTGAATCACTAACAAATACATCAATTGTATATTCATGTGTGATCACCCATGGTGAACTTGACACATCCAACTTCAGTATGGTTCCTCCGTGTGTTGCTATTACATTCTCTCCAGAACCTTGTGTAGAGTAATAATACGTATCGTCGTCTTTTTTAGTAACTGAAGAAGAAAATAAGAAACCCCAATCCCATGCTGCATCATTGTTATCTACATTTCTCTTACTTCTAAGATCTATTAACTCTGTAAACTGACCTGTAGATAAATCATAAGTATAAAGGAAATTGGTATATGTAAACACTAATTTGCCTTGTATCTCAATTATTTCACCAATGATATTGTATGGTGCTTTTTCTGTCGCTTCGAAAAGTCTGTTTTTAAACCTTCCGGACAATATTATCACAGAATCCAACTCATCATTAAACTCAACCAAGCGGTCTCTATAGAATAAGGAGTCTTTATAAACATCATATGCTGTTGCTCCTGTTCTTTCAATTGCGTAATATTTTCCGTTGGATGCTAAAAAAGCTCCATTGGAATATCCTTGCTTGGCCAACGAATTATTTCCTGTTGAATATAGATGACCAATATTGCCTGAAGAAGGATCAAAAGAAGCTAATGTACCATAATTATTAATACCTCCATCTCGATTTGAAAAAGTAAATTTTCCGTCTTTATACGGAGTTAACCTTGTCTCAGGAATAAAACCGGTATCTGACCCAAAACTGGCAATTACTTCCATTTTATTGGTTGCTAATTGATATTTAAAAATTGCTCCTTGGTTACTTTTTCCACCGAATTCTGTGATGCCCCACATCGTTCCTCCATCATCATCTGTGATAATAAAAAATTCTGTCGGGTATGATGAATCCTTGAAGTGATAAAGTTCTTTGTAATTACCGTGACGGTCATATTGGTAAATAACTCCCCTATCTGGTCCTGAAAAAGTGATTGTTGCAGGTTGTGTCATACCAATAAGGTTATGACCATGTGGTACTAATCCTGATATAGCTGTACCGTTTGCATTACCAAATGTAAATTCTTTGGTAACAGATTTATCATCCGGATCTATACTTACTAAAGTACCTACTCCAGCTGAACCTCCTGCAAAAGATCTAGAGTACAAAGTACCCGATGAGTTTCTGAATACTCCTGAAAATTTATCTCCCAAGAATTGTCGATCTCTTACTACTTTTATCTCGTGAATAAATCCACTTTCGGCGTCGACTTCATAAAAGCCTCCACCTCCAAAAGGTGATGCAGAGTTCGCTACAACTAATCTATCTCTTCCTTGCACATTTCGATGAGCAAGTGCACCAGATGCTAATGAGTAGCCATAAGGATTACTACATAATATTCTATCATTACCTGTCGCTAAATCGTATTCATAAACACCACCGCCAACAACACTTGATCCATCCAGTCCATCAAAAATGGTGGCATATAATTTATTATTAAGCTTATAAAAGCCTCCCCCCATTCTTTTAATCTTAAAAATACTTGTAAGGTTAGTAAGTGGAATCAAGTGGGTTGGATCACTAAGTTTAATAGCAAATACTACATCTTCACTACTACGGCGTCTCATAATACCATAAAGAATCTGGTTATGTTCCACCATATTATATATAGGATAATGTTCATTGTAATCAAATGAAAACAGTTGAGTTACAGTATTAGTTGATGGATCTATTCTGAAGAAAGTACCGCTGTAATGCTCTCCGCCTCCTTCTGTGTGACCATAAATATATCCATCAGAAGCTAATACTAACGAACTAAAGTCTCCGGGTTGTCCTGTAAAGGATTCTCCATGATCATAAAACTCTGGTGCTGTACCCGCTGGTGCACTTAGATTATAAACAGAAATACCTCCAGAATTTTGTATACCTCCAGAAGAATTGGTATTGATAACATATGGCTGAGCTAGTGTGAATCGAAAAGCCATAGACAGTAGGAGCATAAGGAATATTTTTAATGCTCTACTATCCCATTGGTAATAGTAAATAGAAAACATCATTAATAGTTTGGGTTAAATAATACTATGAAAATAACCACCTTCAGCATAGAAAAAAAGTGATTATATGAAAATCACTAGCATTCCTCTAAATATCACAAAATGAATAAAATACTCATTGACAACTACTTCCAAAAGCATCATCAATCTCTATTCTCTGTTTACTTGAAACTAATTATAATAAATTCAATGATAGCTAACGAAATTATTTAAACACATCACGCTTAATATGTTATTTTATTTTTTATCAAAAACACTACATACTTAATATTTCCACTTTTGCATCATTAAAACAGCTTAGTATTCTGAAATAGTTTTATTAGAATAGTACAATTTTTAATAATGTATTTTCCTGTAAAATTGAGTCAAAAAATAGATTTTTATTCACAAAACATTGATTATCATACATATGTACACAAAAACCGTTATTACAACAAAAATCACATAAAACACTAATATTCAGACTTTTATTCTTAAAATATTTCAAATTTAGCATGTAAGAAAATTTAACAACGTCATTTTACCCCCTGAAACTAATAGTCTGAGTACATACATTACTCATGACATTTCCATCCTTTTGAGATAAGTTACCGTAAATAAATGCAAACCTAATTACTATTTAACTCGCTCGAAAGATGAAAAAGATTTTATTCCTGTTATTCCTAATTTTTATTACAAAATTAACTATTAGTGCTCAAACTTACTCAGTATCAAGTTCTGCATCTGGCTTTATATATATAGGTACAAGAGGTAGCTTATCAGATTTTGTTGATGAAGATGGAAATAGCTTACCTTCTTGGACAGGTGGATATAACGTTAGAATACAAAGTGGAAAAAACGTATATATTGGAAATAATTCTTTTGATCCTGACGTAGTGATCGATACGTTATTCGTAGATGGGACATTAAATAATACAGCTTATAGAACTACATGTCATTTTGGTACAGTAATCGTTTCAGGTTCTGGTAACTTTAATGCTGACAACCATTCGGGTGGTCGTTTATATGTAAATGTTCAAGATATTGTTTTAGAAGAAGGTGCTGAGTTTGCTGTACCAAGTGTTGGTTCTAATGGATATAGTGGATTAAACTGGTCTGGAGCAATTACAGTAGAAGATAACGTTACACTTTCTACAGGTGGTGCTTCTAATAACCTTATTACATTAGCACAGATTAATGCTTTACCAGGTAACAACCCAAAAACAGTTGCTCAAGGTACTGTAGATGCTATCCCTAATAATATTAATTCAATTGTTTTAAATGGTAACACAGCTTTAACTGCAAACCTTGCCAATACTGGCGTTAGTATCTACACACAAGGTAATGACTTAATTATTGCAGATTCAATTACTACTGATGTAAAAATATATGCTGATTTAGCTTCGGAAACTTCTCCTACTGTAGATTTAGCATTTGCAGGTAATGCAGCAGGTACATTCAGTTTACAAGCATCAAATAATGTTGTAAGATCTTTGACAATGAATACGACTGGAGGTTCAGTTACTTTAGGTGAGCCTATCAACATTGTGAATAGTACTTATAACTCTAGTGCATTGATCTTAACAAATGGAATTTTAAATACAACGACTACTAATATTTTAAATCTGAATGAATTCTCTTTTGTAAACAATGCAGTATATACTTGGACAGGTCATGCTTCAGGTGGTTCAGATGCTTCACATATTAATGGTCCTATTCAAAAAACGATCAACTTTACATCTGCTTTAAAATCACATTTCAGTATTGTAGGTTCTAATTTCTTCTTAATGATGCCAGTTGGTAAAGGCGGTACGTTAAGAGAGGCAGGTGTAGGTCAACCGACAGCAAGTTCAAGTACAGTTTTTAGAGTAGAGTACCACAATAACCCACATACTTTCTATAGAACAGTAGATCCTATGGCAGGTGTAGACGCAGTAAGTTCAACTGAATATTGGGATGTAGACAGAATTAGTGGTTCAGCTTCAGCAGCAGTTACTTTATCTTATGATGCAAATAGTGGTATCCAAAATACACATATCTCTGATGTAAAAGTAATGCACTACGACGGTTCGCATTGGGAATCACAAGGTGCTCAAGTGTATAACACTGTAGGTTCAAATGTTGGTGTTTTAGCATCAAGTCCAGCTTCAAGTTTTTCTCCTTTTACATTGGGAGGTTCAAACAACCACGATTTGCCTGTTGAGTTAACTTATTTTGAAGGTGAGCGAAACGAGGATGGTTCAGTAAGTCTGTATTGGGAAACTGCAACAGAAATCAATAATAGTCACTTCGAAATTGAAGCTTCATCAAATGGTAGAGATTACCAAGTTATTGGAACTGTTGAAGGTAACGGTAATTCTAATGTTAGTATTGAATATGATTTTGAAGTAGTAGCACAAGAAGCCGCTCAATATAACATCTTTAGATTAAGACAAATTGATTTCGACGGTGCTTTTGAATATTCAGATGTTGTTGTTATCGAAAATACTGCACAGAGCTTTGATTTAGATATTAATGTATTTCCAGTACCAGCACATGGTCATATTACTGCCAGAATTAATCATGAAGAAGTGTTAGAAAATAGTGTAGCTGTAATCTATAATGTAAATGGTTTTACATCTATGTTACTAGAAGCTGATCATTTAGATAATATTGATATCTCGTCATTAACAGATGGTATCTACTTCTTAAGTATCACAACAGCTAATGGTTTGAAAAAAGTAGAAAGATTTATTGTTAGAAATTAAGATTAAAATTCATAAGCGAGTACTAGTAAAAGGTCGTTTTACTATTGCGGCCTTTTCTTCTTCACTATTAAATTTAAAAACATGAAAAAGTTATTGATTCTATTTGTTATCCTTTTTGCAATGAAATTAGCCTCTGATATCAACCCATTTACCAACCATGTGAAAGAAAAGAAAATCTCTTATGTAGCCCATAAAAAATAAAAAAATTCTTCGAGCGACAATTGTCTTCATTTAAGTTTAAGGTCTTAGATGAAGACTTTTTTGTATAAAAACTAACTAAATTATCACACATCAATCAATAATAAAAAATTGACAAAAGACAATAAAAATCGTTTCATATCTTAAAATATACAAAATAACATATCAATTTACTTTTGTTTGACTTAAAACAGTTAAACAATATAACTTGTTTGATATTAAACTACGTATTTCGAAATGTGATTAGTAAAAATACAGTTTACAAAAGAATTACTGACACACTGACCAACATTTATAAATTGATATGAAAAAGATTTTACTTACAGTTGCAGCCCTTGTGATGGGCTTTGCTAGTACGCAAGCTTTTGCGAAAAAAGATCCTAAAAAACCAAACTTCCTAATCCTTTGGGGGGATGATATCGGAATGTATAATTTATCATTCTGGAACCGAGGAATGATGGGTTACAAAACGCCTAACATCGATAGAATTGCCGAAGAGGGGATCGCATTTACCGACTACATGGCAGAACAGTCTTGTACTGCGGGTCGATCATCATTTATTACTGGACAATCGGGTATCCGTACAGGTATGACCAAAGTAGGTCTTCCAGGTGCTGAAAAGGGTTTAACTGATGACACTCCTACCCTAGCTGAATTAATGAAAGCAGAAGGGTATGCTACAGGTCAATTTGGTAAAAACCATTTTGGAGACCGAGATGTTGACCTTCCTACAAACCATGGTTTTGATGAGTTCTTCGGTAATCTGTACCATTTAAATGCAGAAGAAGAGCCAGAATTACCAGACTACCCTAAAGACCCTGAATTCAAAAAGAAATTCGGTCCAAGAGGTGTGATCCATTCTTATGCAGATGGTAGAGTTTCTGATACGGGTCCTTTAACTAAGAAACGTATGGAGACAATCGACAATGAAGTAATGGGTGTAGCTCAAGAATTTATCAAGAAGCAAGTCGATTCAGATACTCCTTTCTTTGTGTGGTTCAATACTACTCGTATGCACTTTAGAACACATATTTCGGAAGAAGAACAAGGGTTATCTAAAGGACAAGGTATCTATGCAGACGCTATGGTTTCTCATGACCAAGTAATCGGTCAGATGTTAGATTTCATTGAGAAGTTAGGAGTAGAAGAAAATACTTTTGTGATGTATTCTACAGATAACGGTCCGCACTACAACTCTTGGCCTGATGCTGCGGTAACTCCATTCCGTGGTGAGAAAAACACAAACTGGGAAGGTGCATACAGAGTTCCTTGTATGGTAAAATACCCTGGTCACATTCCAGCAGGACAAGTATCTAATGGTATGGTTTCTCACTTAGACTGGGTACCTACAATTCTTCACTATGCAGGTAACGATCACATCAAAGAAGACCTATTAAAAGGTGGTGTGAAAGCAAACGGTAAAGAATTTAAAGCACACTTAGACGGTTATGATTTAGTTGCTCACTTAGAAAGTGAAGGTAAAGTTGAGTCACCTCGTCATGAATTCTTATACTTCAATGACGATGCACAGCTAACGGCTATCCGTATGGACGATTGGAAAGTAGTATTTATGGAGCAAAGAGCACATCAAATGGCCGTATGGTCTGAACCATTTGTACCATTAAGATTACCAAAAATCTTCAACTTACGTCGCGATCCTTATGAGAGAGCGGATATTGATTCAAACGCATATTGGGATTGGTACTTCGACCATGTTCCTTACTTATATATGGCACAAGATAAAGTTGGTCAGTTTATGTCTTCGTTAATGGAGTATCCTCCAAAACAGAAAGCGGCTTCTTTCTCAGTAGATCAAATCATTGAAATGATCATGAAACAAACAGAAGCAATGAAGTCAGAACAAAACTAGGTTTTGATTATCGGATATAAATAATACACCCCTCTATTAGATAAATTATCTTTTAGAGGGGCTTTTATTTCTAATCAATTGCCTCCTATTACCAGCTCATTAATAGGCAATAAAAAACCCTTTCGATAGGCAATACCTATGAAAGGGCTAGTTGTTGTTATTTAATCTGACACCATTATCGGTAAGTTTGCTCTTACTTACTCTACTTTTATTTAATTTGACACTAGTAGAAAACTATTTACTCTGTTCTTTATATATTTCTGTTAGCTCGTCCCAAGACACTCCAAGTAACTGAAGCTTTTTAAAGAAATTCGGTAGATCCTTTTTCATAAATTCCGATTTCTCTAATTGCTTTACCATTACAGTAGCATCTTCTGAGATAAAGTAGCCAATTCCTCTTTTATTAAAGATCACCCCATCATCCTGTAGTGCAGCATAAGACCTGGCTACAGTATTTGGGTTTACCTCTAATTCTATGGCCATTTGTCGGACCGAAGGAATTTTATCTCCTTCTACCCAAACTTCTTTCAGAACCTTTTCTTGAATAAGGTCCATGATTTGAAGGTAAATGGCTTTATTATTTGAAAATTCCATATTTAAACTTCTGCTCTTTTAAATTTTAAGAAGGATAGTATCCACAATGCTAGAATTGTGAAACTGACTCCCACTTGAAACACATACTTGATCGTCCCTTGTAGTGTTTCTTCGTCTAATTGAAGACTGTAATCCATGTTTTCGAACTGTCCATTACTAAAGAATAATAAGAAGACAATCACTCCTACTACCCAAAAACCAACAAATAATCCAAAACCAATCACTGTTGTTTTAAGGAAAGCATATCTTCTAAACAACGACGAACCCAAGAAGTAGAAAGAGTGTACAAACAAGTAACTCATTGTAAACCCTAACAAACCTTCAGCACTGATCATATCATTGACAGTAAATAAGAAAATACTACCTCCAAATAATGACCAAACCAATTTGGCTCCTAATTCTACGACTAGAAACACTAACGTAACTGTGATAGGATAGAAAAATGCTGTGGAAAGGAACGTTACAAAAAACTTTTCCTCCCTAGATGCAGGCAATGACAAGTAATTTAATGCTCCTCCTTTAGTAGCTATACGATGGAATGAAAAGGATGAAATAATAGGTCCTCCCAATCCAATTGCCAAACCATATATTGTTCCTAATGTTTGATGAGTAACTACACCTCTAGGCTCCAGTGTACTAGACAATGCACAAATAGCAATAATAAACAACGCAAAACCTACTACTGAGAGTAAAAGTGGCTGTTGCAGCAATACTAATTCGTATTTAAATAAGTTTGATATTCTATTGATATTAAATTTAGATTCCATGACACTAGTTATTTGATAAAATGAGTTGGTAATGCTTGATTCATCTTCTCTTTCTCTGTTAAAACAGCATTAAAGAGTAATTCAAGGTTGATTCTACTTGGTATTCCAGAATGATTAAAAGCCACTACTTTATCTTCTGCTACACCATTTTCTGTATAGATAACATCTGAGTTTTCCACTTTCTCTGCTGTTGTAAATAATAACTTATCGCTAATATTTTCTAAAGTTTCATTAAACACTACTTTACCATTATCTACAATGACGATAGGATCAATTAAGCTTTCAAGGTCGCGTACTTGGTGAGTTGAAATAAGAAATACTCTATCATCACTCATATGTTTCGCTACCATTTTTCTAAACTGACTCTTAGAAGGAATATCCAAGCCGTTGGTAGGCTCATCCATCAATAATAATCTAGTATTTGAAGCTAATCCCAATGAAATCAATGCCTTCTTCTTCTGGCCGTAAGACATATTATTCATTTTCAACTGCCCATTCAAACCAAATTCAGTCAGCATTTCATAGAAAGTTGACTTATTAAATTTAGGATAGAACGGGGCTAGTACACCTTGGTATTGATCAATAGTAACATTGGGAAAAGTCATTTCTTCAGGAATAAAGAAAACCTCTTGAAGAAACTCTGGCGAAGAATTATCAGCAAAAAAACCACCCACGTTCACTGTACCATCGAATGGTTTCTTTAAACCTGCGATTAACATTAGAAGAGTTGATTTACCAGCACCATTCTCACCAAGTAACCCGTATATATTTCCTTCTTTCAGCTCTAAATCAAGAGCATCATACAATATATGCCTCTTTGAATACCCGAAAGTTAGATTATTAATATTGATCATGATTATGTTTTTAGTGTACTATTTAACTATTACACTACAACATTAATTCAATGATTTCATAATTCCAAATTTTAAGTAATATTTTTTCTATAGGGATCCTTTAATTCACACTCATTTAATAATGAAATGCTATTTTTCAAGAAATGAGATGATTACTAATATTATTCTTGGGGATTATGTTTTTATCCCATATATTAGCGAGCTTATAATAAAGTATTCGATTACAAATTTTATATAGATCAATGCCGAACGCATCTTTAATCACTCGTGATTTAACAGATTTGACGAAAGAGACTAAAAACATCTATGAGTCAATCGTAATTACAGGAAAACGTTCAAGACAAATCTCTTCTCGTTTGAAAGATGAGTTGAACGCTAAGTTATCAGAGTTTGCTACAACTGTAGATAACTTAGAAGAAGTACAGGAGAACCGTGAGCAAATTGAAATTTCACGTTTCTATGAGCGTATGCCAAAGCCAACAACTCTTGCAACAGAGGAGTTGATCGAAGACAAAATCTTTTTCACAAAAGTTGACGACGCTTACTAAGCCATAAATCAACTCAAGTGAGACAAGCTTCCTAATTTACTGAATGTAGATTAGGAAGTTTTTTTTTATTTTTACTTCTCGATCATAAACCGAACAAATACAAATGAACCCGATCCTAGAAGGTAAAAAGATATTGATAGGCGTTACAGGAGGCATCGCCGCATATAAAATTGCTTTATTAGTGAGATTACTCAAAAAGCAAAAGGCAGAAGTTCAGCTAATTATGACTGAGGCTTCCAAACAATTTATTACTCCAGTTACTTTATCTACATTATCCGAAAACCCAGTATTATCTCAATATGCAAATGAGGAAACAGGAGAATGGAATTCACATGTTAAATTAGGTTTATGGGCTGATCTTATGATTATCGCTCCTGCAACAGCAAATACAATGGCTAAAATGGCCAATGGCTTATGCGATAACTTATTAATGGCCACTTATTTATCTGCAAGGTGCCCTGTGATGATTGCTCCTGCTATGGATTTAGATATGTTTATTCATCCTTCGACGACTAGAAATATCAATACATTGGAGAGTTATGGGCATATTATAGTAGATGCAGAAGAAGGCGAATTAGCTTCTGGTTTGGTAGGGAAAGGCAGAATGGCCGAACCTGAACATATTATTGATGCAGTAGAAACTTTCTTCGGGAAAACAGAACATCTTCCATTAAAAGGTAAAAAAGCTTTAGTAACTGCAGGGCCAACTAAAGAGCGTATAGACCCCGTTCGATTTATTACCAACGGCTCGACAGGTAAAATGGGATATGCCATTGCAGACGAATTAGCTAAACAAGGAGCTGAAGTCACTATTATTTCTGGTCCTGTCAACGTTTCCACATCACAAAAACAAGTAACCATTGTAGATATTGAATCAGCTCAAGATATGTTTGAAGCTGTAAACGAACGTTTTGAGTCTACTGATATCTGTGTTTTCACGGCTGCAGTAGCAGACTATACTCCTTCTCAAGTTTCTTCATCAAAAATTAAAAAGAAAGATGGAGATATGGGAATTGAAATGAAAAGAACAATTGATATTGCTAAAACTATGGGTGAGAAGAAAACTTCTCAACAAATTACTGTAGGTTTTGCATTAGAAACAGATAATGAGCTAGATAATGCCAAAGGAAAACTACAAAAGAAAAATGTAGATTTTGTGGTATTAAACAGCTTAAAAGAGAAAGGAGCAGGTTTTGGTCACGATACGAATAAAGTATATATTGTATCTACTGAGCAAGTAGTAGAACTTCCTCTTTTATCCAAAAAGAAAGTTGCTGAACATATTGTTGATGAAATTATTCAGAGAAAAGGTTAATTTGTCATCTATAATTTGAATCCATACCGAATGAAACGAGTAGTCGTATTTTTTAGTCTTATATTATTTTCTTTTTGTGGATGGTCCCAAGAGTTCCAACCAACCATCACTGTCAATGGAGAACGTGTTCAAACCAATGAGACACAAATCTTTACTGATTTACAAAATGCATTACAACAGTTTATGCAGAATCAGGAATGGACAGACGATCGTTTTGAAGATAATGAGAAAATAAAACTGAACATACAGATTACTTTAGCCAATACGTCGGATGTCACTGCACAATCTTATTCTGCAGATGTTCAAATTCAATCCATTCGTCCTGTATATGGCACTTCATTCGAAAGCTCAATTCTAAACTTCTTAGATAACAAATGGCAATTCTCTTATAATGATTCCGATCGATTGGTTTACACCCGAGGGGTATACACTTCTGAAATCGTCTCGCTATTAAGTTTTTATGCTTATATCTGCTTAGGAATGGATTATGACTCTTTCGGATTAAATGGAGGATCTCAGTATTATGAGAAAGCGCTAGAAATTGCGAACTATTCTGAGCAAAATGGGCGTCCGGGATGGAGTGCATTTGGCGACAAAAGAGATAGATACTATATCGCAAGAGATTTCATGGATCCTCAATTCGAAAATTTCAGGAAGTTTCTATATACCTATCATAGACAAGGTTTAGATATTTTCAGTGATGATCCAAACCAAGCTAGAGAAAATATATTGGCAGGGTTAAATGAATTAAAAGGCGTTAGAAAAGCTATTCCTATTTCTGTTACAATGGATGTATTTTTTGCTGCAAAAGGAGCTGAAATTACCAACCTTTTTGCAAAAGCAACAAAAGAACAAGCCGATCAAGTAGGTAAGCTGTTATTAGAATTAGACCCGACAAGATCTCAAGTATATAAGAAATTACTAACACCCTAGTGAGTAAGTACTTAAAAAATTTATATCATTACATTCAAGCATTAAGTTTGGACGTAGCCATCGGTGCCATTATTTGCTGTAAATTTCTTGCAGTAATTAATGGCATTGTGCTTCCTATATCTGTATTTATTTCATTGGGAACTGCTGTTTGGGTCATCTACACTTTAGATCACCTTTTAGATGCCCACTCAATACAGCATACAGCACATACATTTAGACATGCTTTTCACCAACGGAATAAAAAGACTTTGGGAATATTCTGTCTCTGCTTTGGCTTTATTGGAATTGCCAATACTTTCCTCTACTTACCTATTTCTTTATTTTACCATGGATTGATACTCACTAGTATCGTCTCTTTGTACTTAGTTATCATCAATCTAAAAGTACTTCCTTTTGCAACGTTTAAAGAGTTTACTGTTGCTATTATTTACACTGCAGGTATTTCTTTACCTGTGTTTAGCCTCAGCACTGAAGCTACTCCTCAGCTGTATTTATTTACCGGAATTTTCTTCACATTGGCATCTATCAACCTATTGGAATTTGCCTTATTTGATTTTGAAACAGACACAAAAGATGGACAACTTTCTGGCACTAGAAAGCTAGGATATAACAACATGAAATACAGAATCAACATTCTATCCTTTCTATTTATACTGCTAATGGGAATCTCATTTTATATTCTGCCTACTGAATTATATTCTGCTTTGATTGTTCTTTTGTTGATGGGAAGCTGTTTAGGCCTGATCTATATCAAATCGAATTTCTTTTCTAAAGATGATTACTTTAGAATTTTTGGAGACTTTGTTTTTCTGTTTCCCGCTATATATCTGTTTATTTCATGAAAAAAGATCACTTTAATCCTATTGCGAAAGTTTATGATAGGCTTGCTAAAATAGTCTTTGGAAATTCTATAATAGATATCCAACATCAAACATTTGAGAAAGTAAAAATGGGAGGAAAAGTATTAATTTTAGGTGGTGGCAGTGGTAAAATACTACCGTTTATTGATCAACAGATTAAGCCAAACGACATTACTTATGTTGAGCTTTCTTCAGAGATGATAGAATTAGCGAAAGACAAAAAAGTCAGTTGCTCTATAAATTTTATCCAAGACAGTTATGAGGTCATAAATCCTGATAAAAATAAATACGATGTATTGATCACCAATTTTTTCTTAGATATTCTAACCTACGAAAAACTTACAGCGTTCATCAATACATCGCATGAATTATTAAATCAAAATGGACAATGGATCGTTACAGATTTCCGTATTGATCCACATCCACTTAAAAAGGTGTTTCATCAAACACTGCATAAGTGCATGGTTTTATTCTTTAAGATCACTGTAAACCTTCAAAACAGCAAGCTTTATGATTATGAAGAAATGATTCGAAATGGAAATCATTTTCAACAGAAAATAGCGTATAAAGCTTTTTCAAAAATGATGTTTTCTACTTTATTCCAGAAAGTTTAGTTCAATTGGAATTTCACAATTTCCTTATCTGCACCTTGAACAATATGAACAATAAAAATACCCCTACCCCAAGGTGTTTCTAGATGAATACTGTTCACATTATCTTCTGAGTAAAATACTAATTGACCCAAATGATTAAAGATCTGAATATCGTATGGCAGGTTATTATTCACAGACAAGTGCACAGTGCTACCTGCAGACTGAGGCACTGGGTATATTTCCCCTTCCAACTCAATATTAGAAGTTGAAAACTCTACTACTACAGGTCCAAATATTTCAGATTGTCCATCAAAATCCACCTGATGTAATCTATAATATCCTACACCTGTACGTACAGTATAATCATCATATTGGTATTCAATTTGAACATTACTATTACCTGCTGCAGGTACTTTTTCTAAAGACTCCCAATTTCTACCATCTTTTGAAAATTGAACATCAAAATAATCACTATTGATTTCTGAAGCGGTAGCCCAAAACAAGGAAGCTCCATCTTTGTATGCTTCAGCTTCGAAATAGATAAGTTCTACAGGTAAATCCCAATTATCACAATCCTTAATTTGAGTGATATCAATAGGCATATGTTCATGGTATTTATCTTCTATTCTTTCAACACCATCCATACAAGAATTTTCTTGATTATAAACCCAATTTACATCTTCCTTAAAATGCATTTTATCGGTATTTATTCTCAATGCCCAATTATCTGCAACTACTTGCATCGGATCGTCTTTCTTATCCGATTCAAAGTCAGTATGTTCATTAACAGTCCAATCACTACTTGTAATTTCTAACGAACCACCTTTAAACTTAAGGTGTTTATTAGAAGTCAGGTACATCGATGTAATGATCGTCTCACAATCTTCTAGTTCAAACTTTCCGTCGACATAGAAGTTATTTGCTGAAATGATAACGACTTTATCTTTGTGTTTTGTATCTGAAGAAATTCTAGCCTCTTCACCTGTGTAAAATATAGTATCCCCATTGGGTGGGTTAGGAGATTCATCACATTCGGGAACGTCTTCAGGACGGTGGTCATTCCCACCTTTTGCTAAGACTGCATCACTGGCTGAAGAAATACAACTTTCACCAGTAACATCCCAAACTACCTTATTAGGACCTTTATAGTGAATCTGATTACTATATTCGAAAATACTTACACTATTAAATGTAACATATAATTTATCTTGACCATGTTGATCAAAATCGACATGACCATCTAATTGCCAAATACTATTATTGGCTTGTAACGCTCCTCCATTAAATTCTAAGTGAGCTCCATCCTCAGAAATCAATAAAGAGGATTCAACAGTAACATCACAACTTTCAAACTTAAGATGTGAGGATACTGTAAATTGCTCTGCTGTTATTATGATTGTTTCATGTTTGTATGTAGTATCTTCATCAACTCTAGGCTGATCTATAATGATTGGATCATTTGAAGGTAAACCAAAAACAATCGTAGACAGCAATAAGAACAATAAAAGTAGACTATGTTTTTTGTCAGTAAAGGTGATAATATCCATCGCTTTCTATAACAAATTAAATTTCACAATGACGAGTTATTAATACAGGTCTGCAATGTTATATTAAGCGATGGGAAATGTCACCTTTAATTAAAGTTAATTAAACAACAATCACATTTGTTTAAATTTCAACCTTTATACCAATCCACTCCTTTTTTCAATAAGGATAATGTTTCTTCTTCTCTTGATCCTGACTTTGCTTGATAGTCATATACCCAATTGGCTTCAGGTGGTAAACTCATAAGAATAGATTCTGTTCGTCCGTTACTTTCCAATCCAAACTTTGTTCCTCTGTCCCAGACTAAATTAAACTCAGCGTATCTACCTCTTCTTAGTCTTTGCCACAACAACTCATTTTCTCCAAAAGATTTATCTTTATTTCTTTCTACTTGTTGTTTGTATGCAGGAATAAAGGCTTCTCCTACATCTTGAACAAAGTGCCACAATTGGTCAGGGTTTAAGCCTTCTTCTTCGTGTTTCAAACGATCAAAGAAAATACCTCCAATACCTCTCGTTTCGTTTCTATGAGGAATAAAGAAGTAATCATCGGCCCATTTCTTAAAACGATCGTAATAACCTGCCTTTGTGTTTTCACAAGCTTCAAACAAATGTTCATGGAATAAAGCTGCACCTTCTTTTTCTACATAATGTGGTGTCAAATCTATACCACCACCAAACCAGTAAGTCCCATTAGAAAGTTCAAAATAACGAACATTCATATGGATAATTGGAACCATTGGGCTTTGTGGATGAAGTACGATAGAAACACCCGTAGCTTTAAATTTATCAGCTTTATCTACTTTTAAAGCTCTCGCCATTCCTTCAGAAAGATCACCTTCTACCAATGAAAAGTTAACTCCTCCTTTTGCTATAATATTTCCGCCTTTAATTACTCGGGTGCGACCTCCGCCTCCTTCTGGCCTCTCCCATAAGTCTTCTTCAAACTTGGCTTTACCGTCAATTAACTCAAGGTCTCTACATATATCATTTTGAAGCCCTTTAAACCAGGCAATAATTTCACTACTCGGTATGTTTTTCATCGTGTTTCTTTTTCTTTTTTTCTTCTCTTTTTTTCTTTCGGATGTATTTCTTGTAGCCTTTAGGCTTTTTCGTCATTTCTCTTTTTGTTGGACTTTGTGTAATGTCTCTAAAAGCATCAAAACTCTTGGTATGCATTACACTCGCCCCTGTCAATGATGTATTATCTTGATTGGTAGAAGTATAATAGACATCTTGTCGGTATTTCTGATAGAACTTCATTCTCAAAGCTCCATCCTGTGATATTACCACTTCTACAGTCCAATCACCTAATACGGATGCCGCAGTGGTCTGATTTTGACTATCTGTAAAACCACCATCTCTAGTTACCCTTACCTTTCCTTGGGCAAAAGTATAGGACAAACGCATTTGTAGATTTTGTAATGCCTCTTTGTCCAGACCACTCATATCCAAGTCTACCTCAAAGTTTTCGTCCACCTGAGATAAGATATAACTCAATTGATTGGTCAATAACTCAGAAACGGAACTAGAAGCCGTTTGTCCAAAACCAGTATAGGCATCATTAGACAACAACTGACGTAATACGATTAAGCCGAATACTTGTCTATTTAATTCTTGTTCATCTCTATGAATACGTTCTTCAAAACCTGCTACGTAAGATTCTAAAGAAACAGGACCTGCCTCAGTAGCTACCGTTGCAGGATAATCATGAATATCAATATCAAAACCTAATTGAGGAGCAGACAAATCTCCTTTGATCATTAAGTCTACATCTGTTGGATAACGCTTGGTGATCTCTGGAGCATTTCTAATCGTACTGTCTTGTAAATCTATTAGAGGTAATAGACTCACTCTCTGTTCGTATTTTGCTACAATATCCATTTGTGCTGAATATGGATCACCATTCCATGAAAGTGTTGAACCGGGATCAATCACAAACTTCTTATCGACAAGGTTAAACTCAGCCACTTTCATGGTAAAGTTATAGGCACCTTTCACAATTTCGACATTACCAAACATCTCAAAATTACGGTTCTTGTCAATCTTCATTTGAAGCTTTCCTTCTCCATTTCCTCTAATGATATCACCCGATTTTTTATCAAAAATTAGTTCACAGTAAGCATCTGGCGTAATATCTAGGTTCATGTTTACCTGGAAGTTGGCAACGTCATTTTCAATCACCTCTTCTTCATCTAATTCTTCTTCCATTTCATCTTGAGTAATGGAATCCGATTTTACATAAACGATGTAGGGGTCACTTTCAGAATAATCTATCGCGTTCAGTGGGATATAGATTTTTGTCCGTTTATTCGTCGCTGCTGTCACATCAATATTGATATCATCAAATGGACCTTTGATGGAGATATCACCGGTTCCAAATGCTGTTCCGTAGAACAAATCGTTACCTTCTTCCTGCTTTTTCATAATGAAGAAGTCATCGAATCTAACATTTAAATCGACAACAGTATTCTCAAAGCCTTCGTCAAAATAAACACCCCCATTCAGGTAAGCATAATGACCATATTCATCTATTGCTTTAAAGTTTGTTGTAGTAATTTTATCTGGACGAACTTCTATTTTCGTACTTTCTCCCTCTTCTCCAAATAGGTAGTCCACATTCAGAAAGACTAATCGGATATTCCCTTCCTCTGCAATAACATTACCCCATAGTTTAGGTGCTTCTTTCTTTCCGGATATCTTAATCCAACCGGTAGCCACACCATCCAAAACACTGACCACCTCATCCACATAAGGCTGGAAAATACCCAGAGGCAGTTTCTTTACCTGAAGTTTCATGTCTAATTGATCTTCTACCTTATTGGGATAGTAAGACCCTAGCAAAGTAAACTTATCTGAAAGTGAATCTGTGATATTAAAATCTACATTTAACTCATCTTTGGTCCATTGAGACTTTCCTGATAAATCACCAAGGAAGTAGTCATCTACTTCTAAGTCTTTGACATCAACATGGCCATATACTCGGATATCAGAGAATACATTTTCTATATATACATCCAAGCTATCTACCTCACCTTCATAGTTTTGGGTAGAATACTGAGATAGATACTTAAGATCTAGATTATCGGCAGTAATATGAAGTGGCTTCGGGTTATCTTTCTGTAAGTAGCCATTTAAGAAAAGCAACTCATCATTATTTGACAAGTTGAAGTTATCAAACTCAACACCATCGGGGTAAACGGTTATTTTTGATGGATAGGTGGACGCTGTTGTCCAAGTTTCCTCACCATATTTCACTTGTGATTGAGGCAATTGGAAAATCAGTTTATCCTTAAAAAGTTCAACATCACCTTTTAGTTGCAGTATCGTTTTGTAATTGGTGAAGTTCACTTCTGTTTCGAACATCATGTTTCTATCTACAGAAAATGCATTGAACTCAAAGTCTTCAGAAAGTACTCCATTGATCGTTTGTGATCCTGAACTTGCTTTTATTGATGTATTAAATTGTCTTTGGTATCCATTTTTTTCTGTGTGATAACTCAGCATATTGGAGTCTAACAGAACATCATAAAACTCTAAATGATCACTAAAAAGTTTAGCATCGAAAGCTTGCTGTTTACCAAAATTTCCCGAAAGAATTACTCTAGTATTATCTGCTATTTTAATACTGTCTGAAAAGATGCTTAAGAGGTCATTGATATTTGTGATTTGCAGATCAGCATCCACTGAGTAGTTATTCTCTCCTTTCTTTTCGCGTTTCTTTACCTTCTCTTCATAGTACTTTTCAACAACTTCGTCTTCTTTAAATAGATCGATATTCGCTTCATTAATTAGTTCCATCACATCGCGAGATAGATCTGTCACACTAAAGAAGCCTGCCATGTTGAATTTCAGAAAGTCTGCTTCAATATTCAATAAACGTAATCCTGATGCATCAACATTCGTCAACATCATCAATTCTTCAATATTTAACTCTCTTTTCTTATTGTATAAGCGAGTCCCTTGGAAGAATACTCCTCCTGATATTCCATTTCCAATTACTTTATCGAAGGAAGCTTCCATTCCAGTTTGCAAACCAACATGCTTCTCTGTTAAGTTCAGGGTATTAAGGTCAGGTGCTAGGATTCCTGATTTAAAATGGAAGGTACTGTCTCGGAAGTTTAATAACCCATCAACAAACATTTTCAAGTTGGGGTCATTCACTCTTAATCCTCCATTAAAGTACCCTTCTTTCATGTAGGTACTATCTAGGTAAATATTTTGGTAAGAATAATCATTAAGATCCAGCCTACTCATTTTAGCATCAACATTTAGCTTTATAGAGTGAATATCAAACCCTTTTCCATCTACATTACCTTCAAAATCTACGATACCAACTTGCTCTACATCGAAGACTCTACCCACATCCAAGCTATCTGTTTTTAGATATCCCGTATATGTTTCTTTAGGTATTGAAATGTCCATTTTTGGAGTGATCACACCGTATTCTGAGTTCAACACACCATCCAGTTCAAAGTCATCCAACGTTCCTTTAAACTCTCCTTCTAAGGCAACTGCACCAAATAACTCTACATATTCCCTAAACTGGTTTGGCACATAAGGCTCTAAGTCTTCAATAAAATAATAACTGTCTTTGAACTGAAGGTCCATGACTGTTCTCTGGGTTTCAATTATGTGGTCAAACGAGAAATCACCTCTAACTGTACTACCACCTCCAAATCTAAGGTTGGTTTTGGTTGCCTTTAGATCATTAACGGTTCCTTGAAGTTTTACATCACCAGAAATATAATCATGGATACTATCAAAATAGGTAAAAAACAGAGACAGATCATCTGTATGTAATGTGCTATTCTTTAGGTTAACATCCATGTCTACACAGTAATAGAAATCATTGTAATCTGTATAGTCATCATAGTTAAACTTCACCTTACCTACGATATAGCTCGAACCCATTTTTCCGTATAAATGATCTAGAATTAGACCTGTTGTTGAGATAGCAAAATGGGTATCAACATCCTGTATTTCGAGTTTACTTCTTCGTTCAAATGCATGGAGATTTTTGATTTCCATACCTATTGTATCTCGTGCTATTCTAAGATTTGTGACTTCCCCCTGAATATTATCAAACTCCATGTCATTGACATCGAACTTGCCTTTTTCTCTGAGTTCTACCCAAGGGTTACGCAGTATATATTTAGTGTTCTTTAATCTTACTTTTTCAAAAATGATATGAACATCTTTTGGATCTTTGAGATCATATCGGTGGATTCCTTTTGGATCTCCCGCCATATGTCGGATCCATTTTGTCATATTGTTCATGGAGTCCAATCTAGAATCCATTACCATTTCCACACTACCACCATCAACCAACGCGTCTTCTATATGAATGTAATGATCGTTGTTGTACAATAGCTCAATAAAGGAGAAGTTTAATGTCAGTTCATCCGCTTTGATAAGAGGTACCGAATCTTTATCTAAAATTTGTACTTTTTCCAAACGCCATCGATCAAACCAATCTAACTTTACAGATTCAATTGTTGTCGGATGTTGCCATTTTTTTGTGATAAAATCAGTGATCTCATGAATTATCATGGTTTGCACAAATGGCAACTGAGATAAAGACATAATAATTAGCCAAAAGAAAATCAGGAGTGATTGTAATCGAAAAAACCACACACGCATAAATCTAGCAGCATTTTTAAGTTTAAAAAGCTGTCTTTTTCTAGCAAAAGAAGATGTTTTATGTGCAAAAAAATTGAACTTCACTGATAACTTTTAACCCAAGACTCTAAATTTCAAGAACCCCTTGATCTACAAAAATAGGGTTAATTCTATTATGATAACATGATCCGGAAAGTAAATTGTATTTTGTTAAAACATTGGAGGTATTTTTTCTTTCTAAAAATTGTACTAAATAAAGTTTAATCAAAAAAAAAGCATCATAAAATGATGCAGTTTTCTTGTAATTCAGGTTTAAAAATATTTTCAGTATTACTATTTAGATAATAGAATACAGTGAAAGTAATAAAGATTACTTCCAAAATTTCTTTTAGATATAAAATAGAGGATTCTCCCAGCTACAGGAGCATAAAAAGTTTAGAGATATTTTTAATTAGTTCTGTTACAGTAATAGTTTTATACATTAAGTGGATGCAATTTGTGTATTGTATTCCTATAAAACAAATTATGCATGACAAATTTTAGAACTAATCGTAGTGTATTGAAAACTAGATGAAAGCAAAACTGCCTGTCACAAAGTAACAAGCAGTTGTTCCATATTTACTTACAACACTCACATAGCATGTAAAATAATTACATACTTCTGCGATTATAAACCTGAATTCTGGTGATCAATAATGGTTTGAATTTTTTCCCAAGAAATCACCTTGAAGTTTTGTGCTTTTAACGAATCTCCATCGTAGTTAAACCCATCTTGAACAATTAGAGCTCCAGTTGGAAAATTTGAACCGATAGGCTTGTTACATACTTCTAAGCCATCTGTTTCCTCTACTCCATCTACCATTGGGCCATCAACAATTTTAAAGCTTGTGATATATCTTTCATCCTCAATAGAGAATAAAGCATAAGAAAAGTTTCCTTGGCTCGATGCTACTAGATACCCAGTATCCTTCGAAGTTTTATACAATGCAATTCCCTCAATATCAGCTTCTATATTTTTATTATTAGATATTTTAGAAGAGGCTATCAACTTTAATTTACTTGTACTATCCAATAGGTTTACTTTCCAAATACCATTAGACTCTTCGCCAATATATAGCATATTGTTTACGTCATCTACCACCATTCCTTCTGGTTGAGAAGCTACTTGGTATGTATTTGTTAGTTCTAACTTACCTGATAAGTCTTCTTTCAAGTTTAATGCGTATACTTCAATGCGACCATTCTTTGCATTAGCGATCAAACTCACTTTATTCTCTGCATTTTTATACATACAGAAACCATATACCTCATCCATTTTATTTGACATTAACGGATTCTCTATATTCAAAGTGATTAAGGAGTCACCCTTTAATTGAAAAACAGATACTCCATTAGTATCTTCATTAGATGCGGCTACAATATTTACTTTTTGTTCTCCAACTGCTACATCTTGGCGGATATCTACATTATTTACCTGACCTACTTTATAAAAACGCAACACCTCACCATCTAAATTGTATACATAAAGTCCATGCTTTTTATCTGTACCAATGATTAAAGATGATTCGGGAGATTCTGAGTTATAATAAAATGCTGGATCATCGGCAGCATCTTCCATAACACCTGCTGCAACTGGAATAGTTTCAAAGTCAGCTTCTATTGAATAGTTGATAGTAGATTGTAACTGATAGGCTTCTTTCATAGCACTATCATGTTCTCTCGGATCTTTATATTTCTTTTGTGATGTCTCACAGTTCGTCAGTATTAATGATACAAACGATGCTAATAGTATAAGTCCTTTTGTTTTCATTTTTTTTGATGATGTTTTGTTTGTTATGGCAAATTTATTCATCAAATCTTCTCGAAAAACAATCACTTACATCCTTCATAAATTGTTCAACTTTCGTTTACAGGAGCGATTATTAAGTGATCCATCTTCACATCATGTTCTTCTAATGGTAAATTATCATTCATCTGTAAAGAATATGTAATACCAATTTTTTTACTATTAGAATGTTGACTCAAAAAGGTATCATAATATCCACCACCATAACCCATTCTTCCTAATTCTTCAGAAAAAGCTACACCCGGTACCAATACATAATCGTAGGTTCCCGTATACTCCTCTTCTACATTGGGTATTAATGTCCCAAAACGTTCTTCTTTGAGATCTTCCAAGCTGTGTAAAACTAGATTTTTTAATTTCCTCCCCGGTAAAGTTTTAGGTACTACCACTTTCCAACCTAGCTTTAATGCTTTGTCTATTATTGCTAAAGTTGAAGCCTCATTATTAATAGGAATGTATGTATGCAAAACAGCAACATCCTCAGGAGTATTCTCCCAAAATGCTGCTGCTATATATTTTTCAGCTGACTTTACTTGTTGCTCAGACAGCTCCAGTCTTTTCTTTATTACTTCTTTTCTTAGTGCGGCTTTTTCTAACTTCAATGTATTATGCGTTTACCACCTCGCGTTTTATCTCAATGCGACGTTCTATTTCATGTTTTGTTTTCCATGTAAATCTAGCAAACAATAATCCGGCAGACAATGTCAGTCCTGAAGTTAAACCTATCCATACTCCTAAGAAGCTCCAATCTGTACTTGTCGTTAAAATATATCCCATTGGAAGAGCTACTACCCAATAAGAAATAAAACAGATCAATGTTGGCATTTTCACTTCTGAAATTCCTCTTAATGCTCCTGTCATAATCACTTGTGCTCCATCCGAAAGTTGGAATAATGCCGCAAACAACAACATAGACGCAGCAAATTTAATTACCTCTGGATCTGATGTATACAATGAAGGTAAGAAGTGATTAAAGGAAGCAAAGGTTATCGCAGAAATTGCCATAGCAAACATAGCGAATACTAAACCAGTAAACCCTGCATTTCTTGCCTCTTCCCAGTCATCCTGTCCATAAAAGTTACTCACTCTCACAGCCACTGCTGAAGCCACTCCACTTACCATCATAAACGTCAATGAGATCATACTCATTACAATTTGATGTGCTGCCATAGGGTTTGTTCCTACCGTTCCAATGATCATTGAACCAACACCAAATGCTCCAACCTCCATTAAGGATTGTAAGCCGATAGGCAAACTCATCTTTAATTGTTCTATCAGTTTAGAAGATTTTACTTTAGCTTCTGCGAAACCACTTAAGAATAATTGGAATGATTTATTTCTAAATACATACATCATCATTCCTATACCAATTACTAATCTCGAAACAAAAGTACCAATACCTGCTCCTAACAATCCCATTTCAGGTGCACCGAAGTTTCCATAGATAAGGATATAGTTGATCACAACATTGACAATATTAGCGATCAATGTAAAATACATTGCTGCTTTTGTGTACTTCACTCCTTCTGCAAATTGTTTAGCAGTGAAGAATACCATCATCGGAATTAACGAAAAAGTATTGATCAATAAATATGGACGAGCTACTTGTACAACTTCTGGTGGTTGTCCCATAAAATCCATCATTGTTGTTAGCCCTAAAAGAACAGAAAGGATTACCAATGTAAAAATGGCATTCACTACAATGGAGTTTTTAAACAAACTACCCATTTCCTTATAGTTTTTCTGACCGTGAGCCTTACCAACTAAAGGAGTTACACCAACAGCAAATCCAATCCCAAAAACTAGGAAAATGGCAAATAAACTGTTAGCAAAACCTGCTCCTGCCAAAGACACGGTGTCATAGTGCCCAACCATTACGTTATCCAAAATATTTGTCAGGTTTTGACCAATTTGGGAGATAACCACTGGTAATGCAATCTTCAGAGTATCCTGATAATGAGCAGAGTATTTATTTAAAATCTTACGCATTTATGATCGTATTAAAATCTTGTTATGAGTGTTAATGAATTGATAACGACGGAAATAGTGGAATAGAATTCAAATCGTTTAGCATACAAAAGTACGAGTGTTTTTTCAATTTTATCACATTCATATACAATGATTAACAGCTAGTATCTTCTTAAACTCTATTAATCTATAAACCTCCTATTTTATTCTATCGTTTAAACATTAACTTTGTTTTTTAACCTTGTACAGAAAATGACTCAATCATCTACACAAATAGATTTTAACACCGATTTTTGGAATGCAAAATATTTACTGATTGATAGTAGACTATTAACTGCACCAAGTCAGACCATCTTTTTTGCCTTAAATGGCAGGAAAAGAGAAGGCACTGATTTCATAGAAGACCTTTATAACAAAGGTGTTAGAAAATTTGTGGTGACAGATGCATTTGAGCATGGTTATAAATACAAAGAAGCCAGTTTCATCTATTGTGATGATACTTTAAAGAAACTACAGGAAGTAACTACTTTTCACAGACAAAAGTTTAAATCACTCCCTGTAATAAGTATCACAGGATCCAACGCAAAAACTATCGTAAAAGAATGGTTATATACTCTTCTTGATGCCGATTATAATGTGGTTAAAAGTCCAAAGAGTTATAATTCACAAATTGGAGTTCCTTTGTCCGTATGGCAAATCAATAAGAAACATACATTAGGAATCTTTGAAGCAGGAATTTCTCAGCCTAATGAGATGAAAAATTTAGCTGATATTATTTCCCCTACGATTGGTCTTTTTACAAATATAGGCTCAGCACATGACAAACAATTTGACAGTCTTGAACAAAAAGTAAAAGAAAAAGGATTACTATTCGATCATTGTAAGGATATTATTTACTGCAAAGACCATGAACTTATTGATCATGAAATGCAGTTAAAGAACGGAAATAAAATTACTTGGGGTAAAGCCACAGATGCCACATTACAAATAATTGAACACACAGCTCACAAAGTGCTTATTAAAGAGAAAAGCAACTCGCATGAGCTTACTATCCCTTTCTCTGATGCAGCATCCTTTGAAAATGCAATGCATTGTGTCACTGTAATGTATCACTTGGGATATTCTTTTGAAGAAATTGACGCAAGAATCAATCGACTTAAAAGCATTCCAATGCGCCTTGAAAGGAAGGAAGGCATTAATAACACCGTTCTCATCAATGATTTTTATAATAATGACTTAGGAGGTTTGCAGATCGCCTTGGGCTTTATGGGACAAAATCAAGAGCAGTTACCAAGAACATTAATTTTATCTGACTTACTACAAGGAAAAGATAATAATGATGCTCTCTACCAAAAAGTAAATGAACTTTGTGAGGAATATGATATTCAGAGGTTCATTGGTATTGGTGAACATTTGAATAAGTCACAAAATAACATCAAAGTTGAGAACAAAGAATTTTACAAGACAACAGCAGCATTAAGAAATGCTATAAAAAAGGGGACACTAGTTTTTTCTAAAGAAATGATCCTTTTAAAAGGTGCCCGTAAATTTGAATTTGAAAAAGTTGCCGTATTACTTCAAAGGAAAATCCACAGTACTCAATTAGAAATTAATCTGGATGCCGTAGTTCATAATTTAATGTTCTATCGCTCTTTATTAAAACCCAAAACCAAAATTATGGTAATGGTTAAAGCGTTGGGCTATGGTAGTGGAAAACACGAACTAGCACACACTTTACAATACCACCTTGTAGATTACTTAGGTGTAGCATTTGCCGATGAAGGTGTCGAATTAAGAGAAAATGGGATCCGTACTCCTATTATGGTATTAACACCATCGCCAGATTCTTTTGAAACCATGCGAATGCATGACCTTGAGCCAGAGATTTATAATATCGAAATGCTTCAAGCTTTAGAAGATTACCTTTCTGAAGATGCTAATGAAAAACCATTTGCCATTCAGCTTAATTTTGACACGGGTATGCACCGTCTTGGATTCAATGAAGATGAAATGGATTTACTATTCAACACCTTAAATCGCATCAAAAATAAAATTAAGGTAACTGGAGTATTTACTCATTTGGCCGGTGCAGATGAAGATATTCATGATCAGTATTCAAAAAATCAAATTGCTTTATTTAAGAAAATGACAAAGCAATTGGAAGCTCAATTGGGGTATTCCGTTATAAAGCATTGCTTAAATTCAGCAGGAATAGTACGCTACCCAGATGCTCAAATGAATATGGTTAGACTTGGCATCGGCCTGCATGGAGTTGAAGTAAACGACCTCAAACAAGAAGACCTCCAACCAGTGTCTACACTTAAAACTGTCATTGCTCAGATTAAACATATGAAACCTGGGGAAACAGTAGGTTATGGACGCAAAGGTGTAGTCGAACAAAAAGAAAAGAAAATTGCGACTATAGGGATAGGCTATGCAGATGGATTTAACAGGAAATTCAGCAATGGAATCGGAAAAGTAATCGTCAACGGTAAGCAAGCTCCTGTAATTGGCAATGTATGTATGGATATGACTATGATAGACATTACAGGAATGAAAGCTGAAGTAGGTGATGAAGTGGTTATCTTTGGAAAAGAAAGACCTATTACTCAGTTAGCAAAAGATATTGAAACCATACCTTATGAAATTCTCACTTCAGTCAGTTCGAGAGTGAAGAGAGTCTACTATATGGAAGGTTAAAAAAAAGAGTGATGCTTTAATGAAACATCACTCTTTTTTTTAGAATTTTTCGCCAGTAACCCTCGTTTCAGTATATTGAATTGGGGTGTCTTTATCGAAAGTATAGGATCTATATTTAAAATATAAAGTATTCCCTTTGATGTATGCATGATAAGTAATACCATCAATTTCGGCTACTTCTAAACCATCCACAAAGAACTCATCTTCTCCAACATATACATTTTGATCTTCTCTGATAGTCCAATATACAGTACCATTTGAATGTACGCTATCTGCCAAATAAAGACTCCAAGTATTTATTTCATCAGGGTGAATTTCAAACTCTCTATTACTTGATTTATAAATGATATAGCCTCTAAAATCTTGAGTATGGACACTATCACCTAATATTTTATCATAATAAACAGAAGTTGAATTATAAATATAACTTCCTTTTTCTGGAGTTTCTTCTTCAGGTAATGAAGCCTCATCACCATCTGTACAACTGATAAAGAAACTAACTAATATAAATAGTAAAAAATATGACCTCGTTTTCATTACCCACCGAATTTAAAACCTACTAATAATTGAACCGTCTGATTGTATAATTTATCATCATCGAATGAGATATCAATTAATCCTCTATTGTACCTCCATTCAATAAAAAACACTCTCATGGAAGCACCTAATCCGGCACTTACACCAAAGTCTCCACCTTTGTATAAATAACTTACATCCGTATGGTCACCCCAAATGCCTCCTTCTCTTCTTGTAGCATTTGTAAGAGCAGCACCATATAAACCACCTTTTATGTAGAAGTTATCAGTCAGGTAGTAGTTCGCATAAATAGGGAAGGTAAAATAACCTAATGACTCCTTAAAAGTAACAGACTCATCTGAGTACCCTAATTCATGATAAAACCCAGAGTATTCAATATTTTTTCCTGATGAAGTATACAATACATCAAACTCTATAGATACATCATTTGATAGGAAAAAGTTGAACTTTACTCCAATATCAAAACCCGTTCTTGCTCTTGCTCTTTCATTAGCATAAGTGACTTGAGTGTTCACCTGAGGTACTGTCCCTACTGGAATAGACCAAGATGGCCCCATAAAGATACCCCATTCATTTTCCCTTTTGGGTTTTCTATAAACAGGTTGTTCTACAGGAGTTTGCTGAGTAGGTTCTTGTTGTTGCTGAATTGTATACTGGGTACCAGTACTCGTATTTTGTTGGTTCTCAGTTTGAGAATAAAGAGTTAAAGGGCATACCAAAAGTAAGGATAATACAATACTCAATCGCAGGTATTTGTTCTTGACCATTTTTACAGTGGTTACGTTTAGAAAAGTGTAGTAATTAAAATAAGCAAATAATAATTTTTGAATTTCTCTAAGCTTTAATGAAGAATTGAAAAATATCAAAGATTAAAAATAAATTGTCTGAAGGAATAGTATTTGAGTAAAAATTAATAATTTACAAAACATCCAATATTATCCCTTCAAAGGGCAAACACATAAAAACAATATGCTTACCATCAAAACTAAGTCGAATGATCATTCTGTAATCAAAGACAAACAATCCTTGATCATTGACAACAAAAAAATAAAAATTGACCTAAACAAAACACATCAAAATGTGTTTCAGGTCTTCTACAATAACAAGAGCTTCGACATAGAAATCCTAAAATCAGACCCTGGCTACAAACATGTTGAACTAAAAATCAATGGTAAAAAAGTATCACTCCAAGCACTAACAAAGCTTGATGAATTGTTAGATCAGTTAGGAATGAACAAAGGTACTGTTGTCGCTGAAAATATTATCAAAGCACCAATGCCAGGAAAAGTAATCGAACTTCTTTGTAAAGTTGGTGATTCAGTAGCAACTGGAGATAACTTGATCATTCTTGAAGCAATGAAAATGGAAAACATTCTTAAGGCTCCTTTAAGTGGCACAATCAAAAAGATCACAGCCAAAGAAGGAGAGTCTGTAGAAAAAGGTAGTTTGCTGATAGAAATTGAAGAATAAACAAAAAAGGAAGTGATTTGCTCACTTCCTTTTTTTATTTCTTAAAGAAACGTTCTGTCTTATTATCATAGTTCACAAAGTAATATTTCCCGCCATTTAATGCTGAGCAATCTACTTCGTTAGAGTTACCATTTAAAATAACTTTTCCATATTGGTCAAGTATTTCGTATTTCACAGGTCTTGTAAATGACAATAACTTTGAAACTCTATTGGGGTAAAACCTCACTTGCTCTGAACTAGATTCATGCGATAGAATCTCTGAGTTGTAGATTTTACCTGTAATTTCAATATATTTAATCTTGTACTTATTCAGTCCACTATGGTGTAATACTTTATAAAAGTACTTGTTTAATTTATCACTGCTTTTACCCTGAACAATCATTTCTTCTACCCAAGAATTATGTTCATAACGCAAGATCATAAAATGCCCTTCCGCAGCTTCACCAGAAGTCTCCCACTCTAAACCTTCCTCAGTAACATCCAATTCAATAAACTGAAAATGTCCTTTATCGCGAATTGCATTCGGATTTAATATTCGAGGAGTACAATCATTCGAGTGAAATAACAATACAGTAATGTGATTTCCTTTTCCCACATGAGAAAGGTCAATCTCAAATGCACTCGCCTTAGGCAATCTTTGCATTTCACTATTATTGATGAGCACTTTGTTTACACAGAAAGAGCCATCAGTTAACATCGGATTTTCCACATAGAGATTCGCTCCCTTATAAACTCCGGTAATGATCATTTCACCATCTTGTGCTTTTAGTGTAGGTGAAAATAACATAATCAATAGAGAGAAAAGAAGCGTTTTGTTCAGTAATGGTAAAACATCCTTTATCATCAAACTGGATAATTTTATTCGTTTCAAAGAGATAGTAATTAACTTCAAGGCAACAGAAGACCAATTGTTGACAGCATAGAAAAAGTATTGAAATCGACAATTAGTTTGTATAGCAAATTTTATCAGTACAATATTAACCATTATTTAGATTAATCTAAAATTAGGCTCCATCAAAAAAAAAGTATTTCGCTATTTCTTGAAAATCTTCCTAGGAATATTACAATTATTCTAAAAATATCGACGGGGTTTTCTAATTTATTTAAGAATTCGTCAATTCCTCACCTTCACCACTTCAATAATATATTTCACTATTTCAAGGATGCCTCTTAATAACAATAAATTAAAAGTGTTTGATTCCTATACTTTTGTACCTTTGCAGACGCTCTAGGCAAAAAACATATAATACAAATATGGGTTTAACATTTGAAGTAAAGCATAAAAATCCTCAAACGAAGGCTCGAGCAGGCAAAATCACCACAGCACACGGTGAGATAAAAACGCCTATTTTTATGCCTGTAGGTACTGTTGGTACCGTAAAAGCAGTTCATCAAAGAGAACTGAAAGAAGACATCAATGCAGAAATTATTCTTGGTAATACATATCACTTGTACTTAAGACCAGGTACTGAAATTTTAGAAAAGGCAGGCGGCCTTCATAAATTCAATGGCTGGGATAGACCAATTCTTACAGACAGTGGTGGATATCAGGTTTTTTCTTTAGCAAATAATAGAAAAATCAAAGAAGAAGGAGTAACATTCAGATCACATATTGATGGTTCGAAGCATTTATTTACACCTGAAAAAGTAATGGATATTGAACGCTCTATTGGCGCCGATATCATTATGGCTTTTGATGAATGTCCTCCATACCCTTCTGATTATACGTATGCGAAAAACTCTATGCACTTAACACACCGTTGGTTACAAAGATGTGTAGATAGATTAAATGAAACTGAGCCCTTATATGGCTACCATCAAGCATTATTCCCTATTGTTCAAGGATCTACATATAGAGATTTGAGAACACAATCGGCCGAAACTATTGCATCACATAACTGTGAAGGTAATGCTATCGGTGGTTTGTCTGTAGGTGAACCAGCTGAAATGATGTACGAACATACTGAACTTGTTTGTAGCATCTTACCAGAGGATAAACCTAGATATTTAATGGGTGTAGGTACTCCTGCAAACATCCTTGAGAATATCGCTCTAGGTGTAGATATGTTTGATTGTGTAATGCCAACAAGACAAGCACGTCATGGTATGGTATTTACAACACAAGGTATCATCAACCTTAAAAACAAGAAATGGGAAGATGACTTCTCTCCTCTTGATCCAGGATTAGAAGGTTATTCTAGTAGTTTCTATACCAAAGCTTATTTAAGACACCTATTTAAAGCAGGTGAAGCTTTAGGTGGTATGGCTGCAAGTGTACATAACCTTTCTTTCTACTTATGGTTAGTTAGGGAAGCAAGACAACATATTATTGATGGTGACTTCAGAGAGTGGAAAAATGCCATCATTCCAACATTAATGCAACGTTTGTAAATATTTCTTTACAAAAACGCAACATTTGGCAAGCAATAGAGTTTAATAAGTGGTGTTATCCTTTACATTTTTTTATGAAAAAGCTAATATTACTTCTCTCTACATTACTCACTATTGCTTGCCAACCATACAAAGACGTCATTATAGATCCTCTGCGACCTAAGTTTGTTACATATGATCAAACTCGTATGTATTTTCAAAATATTAGGGCAAGCTACTACGATATCATTAAGGCAGAAAAACAACACCCAGATGTCACTATCTATAAATACGATAAAAGCGTCAGTGACACTACCAAAGCTATCATTCAACTTCATCTTTTATACAACCCCACACAAGACAATGTATTTGTAATGCTATCCCCTAATCCCTATTTCGAAGGATATATGCATTATACAGTGAAATGGACAAATACTGAGACAGGACTTTGGGATGAAATTCGATACAAACAAGGAGGCATGCAAGAACAGTTTCGCTTTGCGACTGAGATTTACAACATGTTAAATCAAGATGATATCGCATTTGAAATTCGATTCGGAGATAAGACCGTTCCTTTTTTAACTACAATGGATGAAAGAAATGCCTTTAGAATAACCATGATCGACTTTTACAGATTAGTTGGATTACTTTAACTAATTTTTTAACAATTCACATTTTTTAATTAAACTTGCCTAGTGTAATCATATAATTGATTATTTTAAGTGTGTTCATTTTTCTTAAAACTGATACTGAAATTGTTTAACCACATTATTGAACCTAAAATGTATTACGATTACACATTTAATGTTCAGTAAGTAACCTGTAATTTCAAACCTACCCATGTCGAAATTTCTTTCTATTATTATCTTACTATCTTTCTGTTTACCATCTTTTGCTCAGACACAATTTGAGCCATTAGTCTCTTCTTATAATTCTGTAAAAGACTGGCAAAACAAAGACAATTGGAAGGCTATCACTAAAACGGCGTCTACTTTAGGCTACCCTTCTCAAAGAGATATCATTACAATTCCAACGAGTTCTAATCTTAATACATTTTATATCAACTTTGACTTGGATAAAATCAGTACTCAAATGTCATTTAATTACCGGAAGGCATTGAAATTTGATTTAGGGCACAATGGGAGAGCTACATTTATCTTTTATCAACAAACACCTTCAGGAATTACTTTTAATGTAAGTGGAGCTTTAAATGTAGTAGGTGATTTAACTTTATCCGGTAGTCAAACTACTATGCTTGTAGATGGACAGGTAGCTACATCAGGTAATTTAAATTTCACTAGTTCTGCTTTTAAACTCACTATCGGTGAAAATGGCCATGTATTAGTCAACAAAAGTTTTAATGCTACTAATGGCGGCACATCAACTATTCATAACTATGGCAATTTCCATATTTTGGGCAATTTCAATAGTTCTCAAGGCGACAGCTATTACGTTTATAAAAATGCTACTTTAAATATAGATGGAGCATTAATTACCACTGGAGGTGGAGGGTCTGATTATTACATTTATGGAGACCTCTCTGTAGAAGAAGATTATACAAGAATTGGAGGTGATGAAATGACCATCTATGAAGATGGATTTGTCAGAATTAATGGTAATGTTTTTTCTCAAAATGGCGGCGGTGGTGTATTTTTCATCTCAGGTGATTTATATGTTCAACAATCCATGACACTTAGAGGAGGTGAAAAAATCACTATAGATGATAATGGCCTTTTTGAACTTAGAGGAGATTTATATCTTTCTTGTAGTAATGCTTTGACAGTACATTATAAGGGACAATTTATCTTTCCAGATGAAAGTCAGTGTATTATCCTTGATGACCAATGCTATGAATCATCATCAAATCTAAAGCTTTGCGAAAGAATCGAAGCAGCAGATTTACCCATTGAGCTTTCTTATTTCTATGGAACGCAAGAAGAAGATGGTAACCTGTTACAATGGCAAACCTTAACAGAAATCAATTGTAGCCATTATAACATCGAATATTCTGACGACAACAGAAATTGGACCTTTATAGGTAGGGTTCAAGGCCAAGGAAACGTTAATACCACTACAAATTATTCTTATTTAGACAGTACTGCTGCAGGAGACTACTATCGACTTGTTCAATTCGATTTTGATGGAAAAAGTACAGTTTATGGACCCGTAATTTTCAATGATCCTAATGAGCAACTTAATGTCAGTTTATATCCAAATATTGTTTCCGCAGGGTCAACTATTACAATTGTTGTCGATGGATCAACAGCCAATGATGCTGTAATTGCTACGTTAATTAGTAGTAATGGCCAAGTGATCAAAGAAAAAGTCCTTTCTGTTAATATTGAAGGAGGTTACGTTACCAGCTTTAAAATCCCTGAAATTAAATCAAAAGGACTTTCTTTTATCAAAGTATTTAACTCAAAAAATAATATCTTTTTTAAAGTATTGATTCAATAATAGGTTAGCTTTCAAAGTCCACTATCTCTTCTGCGGACATTACACTCTGTATGAAAGTAACAACTTCATCATGTTCTTTATAAGTGATATATTTTAAGAAGTCTTCTTTTGATTGAAATGTAATATACATCCCGACATCAAAGAATGATGCTCCATAATCCCCAATGTTAATTCCCACATCTAAGTCTTCGATTTCAGGGATAAACTGTTTTAACCCTTCAACTTTTTCTTTCACTAAACCAGCATTAACAGATTTAGAATTTCCTTGAGCTTCTTCTTGAAGCTTCCACAAAACAATGTGCTTATACATAAATTCAATTAGTTATTTGAACCAAATGTAAACGAGAAAACCATTGAATGCTTCTCCTATTCTTACTAATTACAGGCTTATTTTTACATCTTAAATAATAGAAGTAGTACACATCCAACAATTAAATTAACTTTTTGATTATCAATAAACAGCAATACCTTCAGATCTTCTTTTTCTTAATAAATGTTGATATTTTCGAGACTGAATTGCTATTCATCAATTTTCCTATTTACTTGCGAAAATTTTACACTTTAGCGTTTTAAAGAATTTAGTTGAATGACAAAGTCAGTTTTTGGACATACGTTACCTCAAGATAAAGACCCTATGGGTGCAGGTATTTCTTCCTTTTTTGAGAGTAAAAATGATGATTTATGTGTCAAAGTTTTTTCTGATTTTAGTGAGCCTGACGACATCCCTGTCCCCTTACTATTTCGAGAAGAAGCTGACATGCCAGAAATCGAGGTACTTGCATTAGATCGTTGTAAAGGTAAAATCTTAGATGTAGGTGCAGGAGCCGGTTCGCATGCTATGGCACTACAAAAAAGAGGACAAGATGTAACCGCCATGGACATTTCTTCGTTAGCAGTTGAAACCATGCGAAAAAGAGGTGTCAATAAAGTCATTTCAGGCAATATATATGACTACGATGGGCCAAAGTTCGATACGCTTTTAATGCTTATGAATGGTATTGGCTTAGTAGGTACCTTAAATGGTTTAGCGGACTTCTTATTAAAAGCAAAATCCTTTTTAAATAAAGGTGGACAACTTGTTTTTGACTCATCAGATATAATACATCTCTTTGAAGATGAAGATGGATCTTACTTAATAGATCTTACCGCCGAATATTACGGACAAATCCAATATTGGATGGAGTTCAAGGAAGTTAAAGGAGATAAATTTGATTGGCTTTATGTCAGCTATCCAGTACTGGAAGAGTATGCTGCTACCGCCGGTTACAATATAGAATTGATTCATGTCGGAGAGCTAAACCACTATCTTGTTTCTCTGACATTAAATGATCATTAAATCTTCATAAATTTCACAATAGTCTATTTCATATAGACTATTTTTATATAGATATAAATAAGTGATGTTGAATATGATTCATCACTAAAATCGTAGACAAAACGATAGTAAACAGGTATTAAGGTGAAATCCAAATACTATAATCACCTTAGTTAGAAATTGAAGAACATAATTGTTCAAACCATACACGAAACACTTATAAATATTTTTCAACCATAACCATAATATATGATCGAATTAACAAGAGCACAGGCATCGAGAACAGCCATCGAAAGAATGTACGTAGTAATGAGACACCTATTTATCAGAGGCTATTACAAGCCAGGTGGTGCTTCAGGACATGCCATCATGCAAGATCTTCTGATCTTACAACCGGAAATCTACGGATCTATGGCTGACCCTCAAAAGGTCGATTTAAATGGCCTAGTCTATGTTTTTGACAGACTTCCAAAAGGAATTGAAGAAACGCGATTTATTAAACTGACTTCTGAAGAAGGTTATGAAAAATCTTCTTTTACAAAGATAATTCCTCAAGCAAGACGTCGAAATTGCTATAGAATTGACGAAGAGCAAATGTTTATTGAAATCACAAGAGGTAGAAGTGAAATCTATGACATTCTTACCCACTTGACTTTCATCTACATTGAAGCTCAGAAAATTAGAGAACACGCCCAAGATGACAAAGGCAGACCATTAAGAGAATGGTTGCAGTTAGAAGAAATTGTACTTGGTGAAGAAGAAATGAGTGCACACAATGAAGAAGTTGCATTTACTTATCTTGCTACATTACTAGGTCAGACCTATGAGGAGACTAGGAATGCTCACCAAAGATTCTTGAAAAACAGTTCAAAAAACAACGGCCTTTTCCATATTGTCTATTGGATGGGTAAGCTAGCGATGGACGAAATAAACGAAGACCGTTCTAGAGTAATTAGCTTCTCTCCTACTTTAAGAGAGCGTATCGGCCACCACATTTATGGAGACCGTTGGGCAACTAGAATCAAGAGAGTTCTTCTACAAAACGGCCTATTACAACGACCTATTCACATTATCAGTGCCAACCTACATAGTGTAATGAATACATTCTACGCACAAGATGCAGTTGGTCAGAAAAATAAAAAAGAAGACTTCTTATCCTTAATGAAGACGGTAAGTCAACCAGAAAATGGTCACTTAAGGGAAAAAATCAGTGTTATTGCACACGAAAGAGGCATGATTCAGATCTCAGAAGAGTCTGGAACAAATATCTCCGTACAGATCTTTGACACTAAGAAGTTATCTAAAAATGATCTTCCAAAAGAACTAGGAGTAAAATCAGACTTCAATTCTGATGATGCACCTGTAATTGTTGTAATGGATTATGCATTCGGTGAACAAGCTTTCGAGACTATGGATGAATTACTGAAACCATATACTACTGAAAGTGAGAATATCAACCTGGATGTCCGTTCGATCTCAATTATGGGTAAAGCCGGAATTCTTAAAGGGAATAAAGGGGATATCATGATACCAAATGCTCATGTATTTGAAGGTACAGCAGACAACTACCCTTTCAAGAATGATCTTACTGATGAAGATTTCAAGGATGTAAAAGACTTGAATATTGTTGCAGGGCCTATGATTTCGGTACTGGGAACTTCTCTACAGAATAAAGATATCTTAAGATACTTCAAAGATTCATCATGGGGAGCCATCGGTCTTGAAATGGAAGGTGCACACTACCAAAAGGCAATTCAAGGGGCATCAAAAATTAGAAATAATATCAGTAGTGATGTAAAAATTCGCTATGCATATTACGCTTCTGACAACCCTTTAATAACAGGTAGTACACTAGCCAATGGCAGTTTAGGTTTAACAGGTGTAAGACCAACCTATGCGATTACATTAAAAATCATTCAAAAGATATTATCTGAATAGATAAACATCTTTGAACCATAAATTTATAAGTAGTATTGTGTTCATTTGAACATAGTACTACTTTTTTATTTTTTGACTATTTAAGTTGGGAATTTATGAAGTGGAAAGTCTCTACTTTCTCTCAAAATTATGTAAATTTGCGTTGGCCACATGCTTTTGTTTTTGATTCTAAAACTTTCGTTGGGAATTACTCAAAAGTATTGGTAACTTAAACATAAAGTTGATCTATTTAATTGTACATCAATTAAAACAATTATGGGAAATTCTAAAAATGAATCTGCCAGCCAGGATATCGATTGGGATGCATTGGAAGCAGAAGATAATAAGAACAGTAGAAGTAAGCAGGAGGAGAAAGTTGATGTAGAAAGAATCAACGCAGAAAAGAAAAAACTTTCTAACGAAGAAAGAAGTAATCCCTACCCTGACGACTTTCTTGCTGAGATCAATATTATCAGAGATGATTATGATGATATGGTCGAAAAAGGCGAAATTAACGCTAACAACTCTGAAGATTAATTATTTTAAGTCTTCTTTGTACAATAGACCGCTAATAGGTTCGTTATTTTTTTGAAGTGTAATTTATAATGTCAATTTTGACAAAGATTTTATTACACATTTTTATGTTGAAATTCTTAGTTTTTATTTGATATGCCATTGATGTTTGATTCATCAAAATCCCGAGCTATACTTATTGGAATTGGCACGTTTTTAAAAGACGATGGTCTACAAAGACGTGAGCATGTCTATAAAGATATTAGCCAGCTACGAGATACCTTAACTGACCCACAAATCATTGGTTTACATGAGAAAGATATTATTTCTCTTGTTGACTCTGAAGGTAACACTATGATTAAAGAAAGAATCGCAGAAGTTGCAAATACTACTGAAGATTCTTTAATGCTTTTTTACTCTGGATATCTGATCGAAAGAAGAGGTAAACTTATTCTTTCATCTCCACATACAACAATCAATCAATGTCACATTAATGGTATTCCATTGAGTGAGATCGTAGAGATTGTCAATGAGTCCAAAGCGAAAAGAGCATTTCTAATTCTGGATGCAGAATATAGACGTTGTTCTACTTTCGGCGATGATTTCGAAGCTTTATCCCGTAAAACCATTGAAGACCTTAAACCATTTGGTCCTAAGAAGTCTTTTGTCGTAGCAGAGTTAAATCAGACAGAGTCTGACAAAACAATTGCAGCAGGGTTAACCAACCTACTTCAAACTGGGATTGAAAAAGAAAGTGAGGTCATTACACTTTCAGATTTAAAGGCATATTTCAGAAATCAAAAAGGCCTTGAGGAAACTTTATTTATTTCTGATGGAGCAGACGAAACTCCTATCAGTTACAACAAACGTTTCTCTCTTGCCAAGAAACTAAGATTAGAAATTGACCGCTGCTTCCAAGAAAAGAAATACGAAGAGGCGCTTCCTTTCTTAAAAGAAGGGATAGAATTGTTCGAACATGATGAAGAGTTCAACAATCTTGCTGCTTTCGTAGAAACGCTATTGCAAGCCGATCAAATGTTTAATAGCCAGTCTTACTCGGCTGCTAAAGAACGATACCAAGCAGCATATGAAATTCGTAAGGAGAAAATAGCTTACAAAGGCATTATTTCATCTTTAGAAAAAATTGCTGTTGATCAATTTGATAGAAAAGACTTTGTTGGTTCTAAAGGAACATATAGCGAACTAGTTCAACTTAATCAGGATAACCCTGCTTATCAAAACAGAATTGAATTCTGTGATAATGAGTTACAGTTCTCTAACCTTGTTGATCTAGGCGACAGAGCATATTTCGATAATAACTTCACTGAAGCGAAAGAACATTATACAAAAGCTCTTACTTTTAGAAACGACCCTGTTGTTGCTAGAAGAAAAGATGAGTGTGAAAAAGTTCTAAGTAGAGAGCAAGAACTCAGAGAAGAAGTTCGTAATGAACTACGTCAAGAAATTGAAGATCGCTTAAGTGAGCAAGTAAATACTGAACTCAAAGCGAAAGAAGCTGATATTGAAGAAAGCTTACGATCAAAACTAAAGGTTGAATTGATGAGTGAGCTTTTACCTCAAGCAAAAGATGAAGTAAATCAAGAACTTGAAGTAAGTATTTGGCAAAAAACAGCCGTTTGGAACTCTATTGAAGGATATCAATTCTACCTTTCAATGTTCCCGAACGGTAAATACATCACAAAAGCTAATCAACGTATTGATCAATTAAACTCTATTCACGTTACAGAGAAACTCAAGGAACAAAAAGCTCCTGAGCCAAAACCTGTAGCCGTTCAAAAAGAAAAATCATCAAAAGAAGAAGTCAGCATCGACAGAGCTTTATTGATGGATCTTAGAATGGAGCCTATTGAAGATATTCTGGCTAAAATTGAAGAATCGAAAGGTGTTAAAGGTGAATTACTTTTATGGACCGATACGGAAAGAATTCAATTAGCTAAGAGGAACGAGAGTGATGAAATTGAAGAGATCGAAATAAGTAATGAACCCGTTTCTGAATTGGACAGCGTAATGATGGAAGCCATCAGAGAAGTTGAAGAAGAAGAAGGAATGGAATTCGATCCAACCAATAATGTAGAAGTTACTGAGGTTTCTGAAGATTCGTTTAGTATTGAGGAAGCACAAGAATTAAGTACTGCTGCTCAAGAACAAAATAACAATGAAATCACTGAGGTAACAGATGAAATCATTGAATCTACATTTGATACTGCTACTCCTCCTGAAAACAATACAGTAGCTACAGCAAAAAGCGAAGAAGAGCTAGAGCAACTTTCTGAAGAAGACCTTTGGGCAAGAGCCGAGTCGATTAATACAAAAGACAGCTATTTAGAATATATTAATTACTCTAAAACTGCCGATCAGATTGCAGAAGCTTATTATAGAATTAATAAGATTGATCAAGGTGAGACTCCAGAAGTATCTAGCAACGAAACTGTTACACCTGTAACTGAAGAGTTTACACCAGTTGAAGAATCTTCTATTGAAAATACGATAGAAGAAATTATTGAAGAAACTCTAGCTCCAATTGAAGAACCAGTTCCAGTAGCTGAAACTTCATCTTTCACTGATGGCATGTCAGAAGAAGAACTTTGGAATGCCGCTAGCTCAATCAATACAATTGACAGCTACAAAGAGTATTTGAATAGAACAGAAGAAAATTCATATTTAGCTGATGCTTATTCTAGAATTAATACTCTTCAAAATGGAGAAGAGGTAGTTCAAGATGAACCAGTCGCTGAAACAGAAATAGAATCGACACCTATTGTTGAGGATACAATAACATCTGAGCCTATTCCGTCTGTTGATGATTTCAATGATTCTTCTTTAGAAGACATTCCTACGGAGGATGATCCAATCTTAACAGAAGATACTATCATAGACGAAATTACAACCGAAACTGCTCCTATTGAGTCTTTCGGATCTGATCTAAATGGTTCTGAATCTTCAGTTGTTGAAATTGAGAAAACAACAACATCAGTAGAAGAAATCATTGAGTCTTCTGAAAATGGAGAAATCGATACTGATGAGGAAGATCTATGGAATAGCACTTGTGAAGAAAATACTTTAGGAGCATACTTCAACTACCTTAACCTTACGACAAAGAAAACGTACTGGAAAGAGGCAAAAGAGAAGATCAGTGCACTTAAAAACGATTCTCAGGCAAAAGAAGAAGACGATTGGAAAAAAGCACAAGAAATTGATACAATCGAAGGATACAAAGCTTACATCAGAAAGTATCCACTTGGTAATTTCTATGCGGCAGCCATGATGCGTTTAGGAAAATTAGAGTAATTCGTTTTTCCTAATTATAAGAATTCAACATACAATAAAGCCTTGAAGTTAACTCTTCAGGGCTTTATGCTTTTTTAATAAATATACCTTACCATAATTGACGTTCATCATTGATTATTCGATAAGAATTTCCAAACTTATTAAAATAAATCAAACCCTTTAAAGTCACTGAAAATGTCAATTTTTAAAAGAATAATAGTAGCACTCGATGGATCTTCAAAAGATGAGCCTTTATTAAAACACGCCCACGAATATATTCAAAAAAATCTCTCTGAAAAGATATATTTTATTCATGTTCAAGAATCATTAGAATTACCTGATGACGTTGTAAGCAAATATCCAGATATGCTTAGTCCGTTAGATGAGTCTATTAAAACAACGATGAATAACCTTATTCATGAGCATATCCCTAATATTGAAAATTTTGACTATGATCTTATCATTGAAGAAGGCGACCCTGCCGAAACCATCATTAAAGTAACTAAGAGGAAACAAGCAGATTTAATTATCATCGGAACAAAATCAATTGCTGCAAGAACAGGTGCCGTTGCAAGAAAAGTAGCTTCCTTCTCCCCTTGCTCTGTATTATTTGCTCCTGATTTAATTAAAACAACTCAACCAAAAATTCTTTTACCATTAGACTTTTCAGAATCATCAAAAGATTGTCTAAACCAAATTGAAGAGATGGCTAGTCTGATTGATACAACTTTTGTAAAAGCGATCAACTGTTATAAAGTCCCTACAGGATACTCTACCACAGGTAAAAGCTATGAAGAAGTAGCTAAAGTTCTAGAGGAAGTCTCACAAAAGAAACTAGACCACTTTGTTGCTAAAACTAAGAAACCAGAATTGGTGGAAACAAAAGCTATATTAATGAAAGATGGTCAATCTGTAGCAGAGACGATCTATGAGACAGCGAAGAAAGAAGAAGCCAATATTATCGTTATTGGATCTAAAACAAGAACTTGGATGGCTTCTATGTTACTAAGTAGTACTGCAGAAGACTTACTTGCTTCCGATATTGGTTTACCGATCTTAATTTATAAAAGCAAAGGAAAAACTGAAGATATTTTTGCATTCTTTGATCGAATCTAGAATGCTCAAAAATGATAATATCATAAAAATCAATAAGGGTTTCTACTGTAATTTCAAACATTACAATAGAAACCCTTATTTTATTTAAAGTTAATAACTAATGTCTTTTAAACACTTTAATAAATTAGAAATTAATATGTAAAAAAGGGTGAAGAAAATCATCTTATTTAAGAGAAAATTATAAGCATCTTTATAGTTATTAAGGTGCATTTTTGTATCGACATAAATTAAAAATCTCAAACTTAACATTCTTTCATTATATGGAGATGTTTTATTCGCTACTACAATCAGATTACGTAGCATTATTCGCAATTATAGCTTTCGGAATATTATTAGGTAAAGTAAGTGTAAAAGGAGTATCATTTGGATTGTCAGCAGTTATTTTCGTGGCAATGTTTTATGGTTATCTTACTAATGCTTTAGGCATGGAAGACTTTGCTATACCCGGAATTATCCAAAAAATAGGCCTTCTTTTATTTATCTTCACTATCGGTATGCAAGCCGGTCCATCTTTCTTTGAAGCTTTCAAGTCTCAAGGAAGTAAGCTGATTATTCTTGCAGTAATTGCCGTATTTTCTGGAGGTCTCGTTACATTTTTATTAGGATATTTATTTGATGTAGACTTTAAAATTGCAGTAGGTCTTCTTACAGGTGCACTCACATCAACTCCTGGTTTAGCCGCTGCCATTGAAAGTTCTCAATCACCTTTAGCCTCTATCGGTTATGGTATTGCCTACCCATTTGGTGTTATTGGTGTTATCCTTTTTGTAAAATTAGCCCCTAAGATTTTTGGCATTAGTGTAGAACAGCAAGAGCTTAAATATGAAGAAGAAGCTAATGCAGGTACACCAGAATTAATGAACAATAACTTCATTGTTACCAATGACAATATTCATGGTAAAACAATTGGAGATTTAAATATTCGTTTCATGACAAAAGCCAATATTTCTAGAGTCATGGAACCTAATAAAGAAAGTAAGCCACCTACCAAAGAAACAGTACTTCATAAAGGCGACTTAGTGAAAGCTGTAGGTACTGCAGATGCATTAAAACGTGTTGAAATTCTTTTGGGTGAAAAAACTGATACTAAAATTCCTCGTTCTGGTATACATGAAATCCGTTGGTTTGTGATTTCATCAAGAAACGTAGTAGGTAAAACATTAGGTGAATTAGATTTACATAATAACTATTTAGCTACAGTAACTAGGGTTAGAAGAGCAGGTGTAGACTTAACTCCCCGTCCATCTACAAGATTAAGATTTGGTGATAAAATTTTAATCTCATCTACAAAAGGTAACGTAGAAGGTCTTACAGAATTATTTGGTGATAGTATCAAAATGGTAGAAACTCCAAGTTTCCTTCCAGTTGCATTGGGTATTATCGTTGGTATTTTATTAGGTAAAATTGAAGTACCATTACCAGGTGGTAGTGCTTTCTCACTAGGACTTACAGGTGGTGTATTAATGGCTGCATTAGGTTTATCAAGATTAGGTAAAACAGGACCAATTATCTGGCATTTACCGTCTAATGCCAATGCACTATTACGTCAGTTTGGACTGTTATTATTCTTAACTCCTGTAGGAGTTGGAGCAGGTACAAAGTTAGTAGCCACAATCAGTGAATATGGTTTCCAATTATTCGGAATTGGTGCAGTTATCACTTTAGTACCTATGTTGTGTGTTACAATTATTGGACACTTTGTATTGAAAGTTAATTTCCTTTCTCTAATGGGTGCTTTAACAGGTGGTATGACTTCTACTCCTGGTCTAAGTGCAATGGACAATATGACAGAGAGCGATGCTCCACAAGTAGCCTATGCGACGGTTTATCCATTCGCATTAGTATCTATTATTATTGTTGCTCAGATAATTGGAGGATTATAATTAAAATAGAAATTACAATATATAAAAACACCTGTAGGAAATATTCTACAGGTGTTTTTTTGTGTTTAATTCTTTTCAATGAATGAAAGCATCTCGTTCAGAACTTCTGCTTTTATTTTTTCATTATGCATTTCATGTCTTAATCCTTCCCAAGATTTAAAAGTCATTAGATCACTTGGTGCATTTTCTGAAAATAGCTTTGATGCTTGATGCGATGTGATTTTATCATCATCTCCATGCATTAAAAGAGTATCTACTGAAAGATCTTTTGCATGTTCAATATTGTATTCACCAGCATCTTTTACCCCAAAATATAAAGCTGTACAAATCTTATTATGTACTAATGGGTCTTTCATATAAACATCTCCTACAGAAAGGTCTGTTGAAAGGTCTTCTGGATTTAATTTGGATGGAATAACAAAGTCTTTAATTAATCCTCCTACAAATTTTCCAATCTTTTCCTGCCATGCAGGTGGATCATTGGCTAAACGTAACCAAGGACTAGTAATAATAGCCCCTTTCAGATATTTAGGCTGTTCCTTGAGGAGAAAGGAAGATACAATATTCCCTCCCATACTATGACCATAAATATAGATAGGTACATCAGGAAATTTCTCACTAACTAGAGCCATAAACTCGGCAACATTAATCAAAACATCGTTATAACTCGGTACTACTCCTCTTTTCCCTGTTGTTTTCCCATGTCCTCTTTGATCATAGCCAATAAAACCTATTTGATGGCTCGTAAAAAAATTAGCAACATGACCATACCGTTGAATATGTTCACCAAAACCATGCACCAAACATACGATACCTTTTAATTTCTCATCGTTTTCAGGCAACCAACATTTACCATAGATATCTACTTTATCAGTGGTTTGCCAACTGTATTCAAATGTTTTCATTAGTTTATTGAATATATGATTTATTGATAGATTGTATTTACAGCATAAAATCTTTAGAATTAACTTCAAAATAGCATTTTTTCATTTTCTTATACTTTTTATTGAATAATAATTTCAGTGAATGATTATTCGGAAAAATGAAAACAGTATATTTACCCATAATAGCGTTATTGTATTTTCGTACCATTACAATAATATCGACTTCAAACAAACTTGTATTTAGCACTTATATATTAATCTTATGATACAATCGATGACGGGCTTCGGCCAAGAAAGTATAGAAAATGATCAACTCAGTGTATCTATTGAGATCAAAACATTAAACTCAAAGAACGCTGATTGTAATATCAAAATGTCATCGGCTTTCTCTGATAAAGAAATTGAGTTAAGAAATTTACTTTCTTCAAGTTTACAGAGAGGTAAAATTCTTCTTCTATTAAATTACACATCAAAAAGACAAGAATCTCTTAAGGCTTCATTGAATACTGAAGTAATCAAAAGCTACTACAGAGATTTAAAGAGTATTTCTACTGACCTTGATGAAAGTAATGAACAATTACTACAGATTGTCATGGGAATGCCTGAGGTATATACGAAAGAGAATAATGAAGATGTTCTTGCTGAAGACTGGCCAGTTGTTCATAATGCAATTAAAACGGCTATCGGACGTACTATCGAGTTTAGAAAGCATGAAGGTGAGGCATTAGAAAAGGCCTTAAGATCATCTATTGAAAAGATTACTGAATACCTTGAGGAAGTGAAAAGATTAGATCCTCAAAGAATTGAAAGACTAAAAGAGAAATTAAAGAATCAAGTTGCTGAATTCGAAAAGAATGACAATTTCGATCAAAGTAGATTTGAACAAGAACTGATTTTCTATATTGAAAAACTTGATATAAATGAAGAGAAAGTCCGTTTAACACAGCACTTGAAATATTTTATTCAAACTTTAGAACAACCAGTATCAAACGGTAAAAAGTTAGGCTTTATATCACAAGAGATTGGTAGAGAAATCAATACGATTGGCTCTAAAGCGAATGATGTAAATATTCAGAAAGTAGTCGTTAACATGAAAGACGAACTCGAAAAGATCAAAGAACAAAACTTAAACGTTCTTTAAAGAAAAAGGGGAATTGAATACTAATCAATTCCCCTTTTTTATATTCCAATACTATTAACAATCTCCTTCTCTTAGATTTTTCTCCCAAGCCCAGGCAGAACTCATCATATCATCCAACCCTCGATTGGCTTTCCACCCTAAGACTTCATTGGCGATAGTGGTATCGGCCCAAATCTGTTCTACATCACCCTCTCTACGGTCTACAATCTTATATTTTACCGGAAGACCATTAGCTTCTTCAAAAGCATTAATCACCTGTAAAACCGAACTTCCTGTTCCAGTACCAAGATTAAAGAATTCGTAGTTCTCTTCATTTCTGCCTTCCAATAACCTTTCAGCAGCAATAATATGTGCTTGTGCAAGATCTACCACATGAATATAATCACGTACTGCCGAACCATCTACAGTATTATAGTCACTTCCGAATACAGAAAGTTGATCCCTTAAACCTATAGCCGTTTGAGTAATAAAAGGCACTAAATTTTGAGGTACTCCTTTAGGCAGTTCACCTATCAAAGCAGATTTATGTGCACCTACTGGGTTGAAATACCTTAAAGCGATCGCTTTGATCTCAGGATATGCCTTTACACTATCTCTAAGGATCTCTTCACAAATTTGCTTTGTATTTCCATACGGAGACTCTGCAGGTTGCACAGGGGCATTTTCTGTTACTGGCAATGACTCAGGCTGGCCATAAACAGTACAAGATGATGAAAAGACCATGTTTTGAACCTTATACTTACGCATACAATTCAAAAGGTTAATCAAAGACACCAAGTTGTTTTGATAATATCTTAATGGTTCCTGAACAGACTCACCCACCGCTTTAAAAGCAGCGAAATGAATTACTGCTTCAAGGTTTGAATACTTTTGAAACATCTTATCAGTACCGGCTGCATCTACTAAATCCAACTCTTCAAAAATAGGACGGATGCCACTAATTTTTTCTATTCTATCAACTACATCTTTTTCTGAGTTCGATAAGTCATCCACAATAACGACTTCGTAGCCTTTATTTTGTAATTCAACTACTGTGTGTGAACCGATATAGCCTGTTCCACCCGTTACAAGTATCTGTTTCATGATTAATATTTAAGAATAAATGTGTTAGTTAATTTTTAACTTTAAAGTTGTCGCTCCATTCTCAGATTCTATGTGCAATAGAGCATATTGTTTTCTCAATTTTTGAGGTACTTTTATTTCCATTGTAGAAATGAGTTGATGATACTCCTTCTTTTTAATGGCTTTCCCTGATAAATCATGCCATACTACTTTTATGGATTTATTGATCAGTTCTGTGGGTAAATCCAATTTCACCGTTTCCCCATCGACAGGATTTGGATATGCTTTAATTGATAATATCGAAGGTTCTTGATCTGTTCCGGTGATGTTAACAGCCAAAGCAAAATCAGGAACTCCATAACCATATAACGAATCTGGTGAAGTATATCTATCTGCAGATGCCCTGATAATTCTAATTGCTTCGATTGGAGAAAGTTCTGGTCTGGCTTCCAACAAACCTGCTGCAAAACTAGCCATTTGGGGCGCTGCAAAAGATGTCCCATTACTTACTTTTTGATTTCCATTTTCATCAATCACCTGGCACCCTTGACCCAATGCCATTACATCTGGTTTTATGCGGTTATCAGCTGTATTACCCGTAGAACTTGAATAAGCTCTATTTCCTGCAGCACTTACAGAACCTACCGTTAATACAAAAGGGGAATCACCCGGAAAAGTAACCTTTCTCCAATTGTACGAACCTTCATTTCCTGCAGAAACTACTACTAATATTCCTTTTGTAAATGCATGGTTTGCTCCTAATGAAATCCATGCCGTTTCTCCATCTAAATCATCATGAGTATAGTTTTGAGTGGGATCGTCAAAGTCATAATATCCTAATGAACTTTGAATAATATCAGCACCTAAAGAATCAGCCCTTTCAGCAGCAACTACCCACATCAATTCTTCAATCCTTGTTTCAGAATTTACATATTCTGTTCTATACAAAGAATAGGTAGATAATGGAGAGCCTCCAACAAAATTCCCATCTATATTTGCCGCCATTGTAGACAATACTTCTGTGCCATGTCTATGATCATCTTCTACAATTTCATCTTTTGAATAAAGGTCATAGATTTCTCCAAAAGAAGTATTCTCAAAATGATCGATAGAATTATAATTCTTAAAGCCAGCATCTAGAACAGCGATATGAATTCCTTCTCCTTTATATCCTAATTCATGCATTTTGTCGACGCCAATCATTTCCGATTGGATTTCAGCATTACCAAAATCAGTTGACACTTTAATGTCATCAATAGTATTGGTTCCTCCCATTGATTTATCACTCATGTTAAGGACACTGGACACATGCGGTAATGCTGAAATAGTTGATGAATCAGCATCAGACACAATCACGCCATTAAACCACCTCATGGGATGCCAAATTGTTGCCCCTGTATTTTCTACTGCAGAGATATAAGAGGCCACTACAGGCAAATCTGTGGAGTCTATAGCAATATTGTATTTCTCTCTTCGATCAATAGCCTCTTGAGAAAGGTATTCCGCCGGAGTATCTAATGAATAAGTAGTATCATCTTTTCCATCAAAAACGACGAGATAATATTTTTCTTGAGCGAATAATTGAATGGTCAGTAATAATAGAGTAATAGTATATATAAGCTTCATAAATTAATTTCTAATAAAATCGCTAATTTCTAAATATAATTTAGCAAAAATCAAACAAGATATATGATGAAATGTTTATTATCTTAAATAATGTAATTACAAAGATTTCGATAATATTTTAATTATATGGAAAAAATATCTATTGTTTGGCTTAGAAGAGATTTAAGATTAGTAGATAATGTAGCCTTACATCATGCATTAAGTACATCAAAGCATGTACTTCCTATATTTATTTTTGATAAAAATATCTTAGAAGACCTAAACGATAGACAAGACCCGAGAGTCAATTTTATCCATCAGCAATTAAACGGCATTAAAGAACAGCTTGAGGAACTCGGCAGTACTCTTTATACTATTTATGACACTCCCACTAATGCTTGGAAAAAATTAGTGAGTACATATGATATTAGTGCTGTACATACAAATCATGACTATGAACCTTATGCATTAGAGAGAGATCAAGAAATAAATACCATTTTAGCTGACAAACAAATTCCCTTTATCACTCATAAAGACCAATGTATTTTTGAAAAAGAAGAGATTACCAAAGATGACGGATCGCCTTATGTAGTGTTTACTCCTTACTCAAGAAAGTGGAAATTAAGACTGCAAGAAAACCCTGAAGCAATACAACACTTTGATTGCAGTTTGGTTGAGAACTATTACTCATGTTCTCCTGAAGCAATGGTATCATTGGGCGATATGGGATTTGAGAATTCAGGTAAAGTCATTCCTCCACTTTCATTAGACTTGGATATTGTAACGAATTATGATCAGCAACGAGATTTCCCTAGTATAAAGGGAACTACACACCTAGGTATTCACCTTCGTTTCGGCACTATCAGTGTAAGGGAAGTACTGAGACAAAGTTATCAATTGAATGAGGTATTTATGAATCAAATCATATGGAGAGACTTTTATATGATGATCCTTTTTCACTTTCCACATGTGGTTTCCAATAACTACAACAGAAAGTACGATAAGGTGATATGGGAAAACAACGAGGAATATTTTGAGGCGTGGAAAAATGGCAAAACAGGATACCCAATCGTAGATGCTGCCATGAATGAATTAAACACTACAGGGTACATGCACAACAGAGCAAGAATGATTGTTGCCAGCTTCCTTTGTAAACACTTACTGATTGATTGGAAATGGGGTGAAGCCTATTTTGCAGAGAAGTTATTAGATTTTGATTTATCCGCTAATAATGGTAGTTGGCAATGGGCTGCAGGAACGGGTACAGATGCTCAACCTTACTTTAGAGTTTTCAATCCAGAATCACAAATGAAGAAATTTGATAAAGACTTAAAGTACATCAAGAAATGGATTCCTAACTTTGATCCAAAAAATTATATTGAACCCATTGTTGAGCACAAAACTGCAAGATTAAAAGCCATCGACACCTACAAAAAAGCACTCAATGCAGAATAACATTGAGTGCTTTCATATATCAATAAATCAGGAGACTACCCTCCTGATTTTTTTGCTTTATAGCCTGCTGCTTTTAACAGTTCAAGTACTTTATCTCTAAAGTCTCCTTGGATGATAATTTCTCCATCTTTTGCTGAACCGCCTACGCCACATTTAGACTTTAGTGTTTTTGCAAGGGCTTTTAAATCATCATCAGAACCCTCAAAACCAGTCACTAATGTTGCCGACTTCCCCTTACGATTTTTGCGATCAAGCATTACTCTCAAATCTTGTTGATTTGGAGGAAGTGTTTCTACTTCTTCATCCCCATCATAATCGTAATCATAATCAGGGTCAGTACTGAAAACTACACCCAAACGATCTTTCCAATCTCCTGAATCTTTTTTACCCATTACTTTATATATTTAATAACGACTTTTTTAATATAAATCGTCCAATTTCATTTTTAAATACTTACTGATAGAAAAGTATACGCTAGAAACCACTACTAAGGTTCCAAGAATTATTGAAAGTAAACAGACAAACCAAATATCTCCACTACTAATTAAGTAAGTAAACTGTGGTAAACTAGAGAATGCAGATGCACTAACTACTGCAATAAATATCGAAGAAATAGTTCCACCAACAGCCCCCTGTATAGCACCTCTGATTAAAAATGGTTTTTTGATAAACATTTGAGTTGCACCTACTAGTTGCATTGACCTTATCAGAAAACGTTGTGAGAACAGTGCCAATCGAATAGAATTGTTGATCAGTATAATGGCAGTAGCGAAGAAAATCAAGGATAATACCACTACCACAGAACCAATAGCTCTCATATTTGTTCTAACATTCCTGATAACACTACTTGTATATACCACTTCATAAACTCCTTCAATCTCTTGAAGTTGTTTTTTTGCTATTTCTAGTGCTTCATCATCTTGAATATCAATACCGACTCTAACTGCATAAGCATCTCTAAGAGGATTATCACCTAAAAAGCGAACAAAATCTTCTCCGGTAGATTCTATCATTATTTCAGCGGCCTCTTCTTTACTGATAAATTGTGGAGGATCATTCTCTGAAATAAAATCCATACTCACAATTTGATCAACAATAGCTTCTCTACTTGTAGGACCTACTTTATTCTCTAATACTACCTGCATCTCGATACCGCTAGCGACTCTTTTCGCTAAACGGGAAGTCCCTAAAGCGAATAGTGCAAAAAGTGCGATCATAAATAAAGCTGCAGAAATACTAAACAATACGTTTGTATAAGGATAACTTCCTACAATTTTCTTTTTCATAAGGTGTCTCTTCTACTGTAAAATTACCAATTAATTGGGCTTTTACCCTGTTCCTTTAAGTAGTGATTGGCTTTACTAAACTGTTGATTTCCAAAGAAACCTCTGTGTGCAGATAAAGGAGAAGGATGTACAGATTTCAACACTAAATGCTTATTTGTATCAATCACTTTCCCTTTCTTTTGAGCATATGAACCCCATAAGAAAAATACTACACCTTCTTGCTCTTCAGAGACTTTCTTGATTACTGCATCAGTAAACTCTTCCCAGCCTTTTTTCTGGTGAGACCCTGCCTTGTGTGCTTCAACAGTAAGTGTTGCATTCAAAAGAAGAACACCTTGGTCTGCCCAACGCTCAAGATTACCAGAAGTAGGTCTAGGAATCCCTAAATCTCCTTCGATTTCCTTAAAAATATTTACCAAAGAAGGTGGTTGTTTTATTCCATCTGCTACAGAAAAGCACAAACCATTGGCCTGTCCATCATCATGGTATGGATCCTGACCAAGGATAACAACTTTTACATTGTCAAAAGTACAACGATCAAATGCATTAAAAATTTGACCTGCAGGTGGAAAAATTTTCTTTGAAGCGTATTCACCCTTTACAAATTCTACTAATGAGGAAAAGTAAGGTTTCTCAAATTCAGTTTGTAGTCTAGTTTTCCAAGACGATTCTATCTTTACATCCATTATTCTATGCTTTCACAATCTCAAATGATAGAGCTGCAGCTAGTTTTGCTGTTCTTTTATCAATATCTAAAGAAGGGTTCAACTCTGCAATATCAGAAGAAATTACCTTACCACTTTTATAGATTTTTTTGAATAACTTCATAAAAGTAGGATTCGGCTCAATACCATTATAAGCTGAAGCACTTACACCTGGTGCAAAATGGGCGGCAAATACATCCATACATGTTGTTTGGTAGATAAAATCTACTTTATCTACAAATGCAGTCAATTTGTGTGTAGTCCCCACTTTATCAGCCTCAGTAATTCTTCTACCCGAAATATACTTTACTCCCAATTCATTAGCAGTATTATATAATCGCTGAGTATTACTATTCTTTTGAATACCAATCACTAAGTAGTTAAACTCTTCTCCTTTCTTCTTAAAGTCCATACCCATCTGATAAAATGGTGTTCCTGAACTTGGTAATGGATCTGGCTCTCTTAAGTCAAAGTGAGCATCAAGATTAAGAATACCTAAAGTTTTACCTGGATGTTTTTCTTCAATAAATTTCTTAACACCAAGGTAATGTCCATAAGCAATCTCATGTCCCCCACCCCAAACTAAAGGTCTATAACCTTTAATTAAAAGTTGAGCCACCATATCACCTAAATCTTTTTGGGCTCCTTCCATATCTTCATTGATGCATTGAATATTTCCTACATCAATTAATTTCATTTCTTGAGGAAAGTGAACAGGAAGGTTTGCACATGCTTTTCTTAGTTCATATGGGCCATCTACAGCACCGAGTCTACCTTTATTTCTTTTTACACCTTCCTGGCACATAAAGCCTACAATGGCAATACCTTGGTGTCCAAAAGATAGGTCTGGGATTTCTGAAACGTTTAAATCTATAATATCTACCTTCTGATGCCATCTGTAAACGTCGTAAGTGTCGCCATCTACACGACCTGTCCAAATACTAGGATTGGTAGCTAAATATGTTTTCGCTGTCATATTTATTGTATTATTTGAAGAATGATTAATATGTGTTTAATACTGATTTTTAAGAGTCTTACAAATAAACAAAAAGCTTGATTATCATTAAAAATTTCGTTATTATATATATGTAGATTCTTTAAGTACTAAAGCGAAGTTAATACTTAACCCTTAAATAAACACTATTTGTTTTGGCTACTATTGAAACTAAATTGTCTTATATACATAACCTATCACCTAATACCCAATAGTTTACTATCTCTCATAATAAATATAATTTTCCCATGAAAAAAGTTCCTTATACTTCTACTTATAATCAAACGAAAATTGAACATCCCTCTACTGCAAATGAATTAGAAATACCACGAGACTCCCCAGAAGAAGAACGGATTAACAGTTTAACTCACGGAATTGCAGCAGGGTTAGCTGTCATTGGTTTATGGTTAATTTTAAGCAGAATAGATCTATCAAACCCCAGAATGGTAATCAGTGCCATGCTTTACGGCGGCAGTATGATTATCTTATTTACTTGCTCTACCTTACTTCATATCCATACAGACGATGCCTACACTAAAACTTTTGTGATTTTAGACCATAGTGCTATCTATTGGTTAATTGCGGGTACTTATACACCAATGGCCTTAATCAAGATTCCTCATTTAGGTGGACATTGGCTATTTATTTCTATTTGGATTGTTGCCTTTATAGGTACTGTTTTCAAAATTATATATGCAGACCGTTTTCAGTGGTTATCAGTCAGTATGTACATTGCTACAGGTTGGATTGGCATATTTCTATTACCAGAAATGATACAAGAAATTGGTGATGGAATTTATTGGGTAGTTGCAGGAGGATTATGTTATACATTAGGAGTTCCCTTTTACCTTTGGAGGAAATTACGTTATAACCATGCAATATGGCATATTTTTGTGATGGCAGGAGCCGCTTGTATCTACTATGGTTTCTATCATTACGTATTTTAAAAAAGGAGCTCACAACAATGTAAACTCCTTCTAAATACTATTGTGTTACTTCAATTTTACTATGGCCTGATGAACCATTTGAAATCACCTGAATCTTGGCAGGAACACGTTCTTTAATTTGAGGAACATGGGAAATTACGGAGATTGTTTTCCCGCCAAGATCATTTAGTTTTTCTAATGCAGATATGGCCTGATCCAAAGCTTCTTCATCTAACGTCCCAAAACCTTCATCAATAAATAAGCTTTCCACTTTTACATTATTAGAAGCCAAATCAGCTAAACCTAAGGATAGAGACAAGCTCAATAAGAAAGATTCACCTCCACTAACTGAACTCACTACCCTTTCTTTATCACCTGCATATCGGTCTAAAATATATAAATCTTGAGTACCATTTACTTTTGGTGGAGCAAATAAATATCTATCAGTAAACTTTTTAAGATGATGGTTTGCTTTATGCAATAGTTTTCTCAGTACAATACTTTGAGCAAACTTATTAAATTCATCTCCATTTGAAGATCCAATGAGTGTATTCATGGTTTTCCATAAATCATATTCAGGTTTCATAGTAGAGATTTTCTTTAGTGTTTCTTCAAGTTCCTTAACCTTTTCATTATTTAAAGAAATCTCAGTTTCAAGAGCTCTTAACTCTGTTTCTTTTGATTGTATTTTGATTTCTTGCTCCGCAAAAGAATCTTGTAGTTGTTCTAATGTCTGTTCTTTAAACTTATCTTCAGAAATAGCTTTACCCACTTCTGATAGAAGTGTCTCTAATGAAGAGTTTAAAGCCGTCAATGCATTGTCATAATGCTTCACTTTTAGACTTAATTCCTGATACTCATTTTCTTCTAACAAGCCATTTTCAAAAGACGATAAAGTAATAGCAGCAGATGCTAATTTTAGATCCAATTTACTTTTACTTTCTAGGAGTAAAGTAGAAATTGATTTCTCTTCTTTGGAATAGTCTATCACTTGTTTTTCAAAAGATAATATTTCAGCCTTAAGTTTAGATAATTCAAGCTCAATCTGTCTTACTTTTCTATCCTGTTCCGTTTTTTTATCTAGAAGTACTGCTCGTTCTTTTTCAATTTCTTTTTCTCCAAATAATCTATGTCTTTCCTTTCCTTGGTACTCTAGATTAGAATTAACATCAGAAATATCATTGTTCAATTTTTGTACTTCTAGCAGATGATCTGAAATCAATTTCTTATTTTGAGCTTTTTGCTCTTCCTTTTCTAAAATTAACTTTGGATACTCTTTTATCAATTGTTGTTTATCATCCCATTTCGTTTTTAAAGCCACCAATTGTTCCCAATCATTTTCAGTAGCTACATACTTATTATATTTTGTAATATAGGATGTTAGCTCTTTATCAATCTCTACAATCTGTAATACTATCTGATATAGGGTACTAATCTCTTCCAGTCCTTTCTTTTTACTTTGAATTTCTAAAATTCTACTTTTCTCATCTTGAAATTCCTTCGCAGATTGTTTGTCAGGTGGAATATCCAATTGATTGATCTTCAGAACTAGAGATTTTCCCTCCTCTTTAAATTCATTGAGATCTATATTTAATTTATTTTTCTGAAGAAGTAATGATTCTACAGTAGCTTCAATCTTTGCTTTTGTACTTAATTCTGTTTGATGGTTCTTGAGTTTCTCTTGATACTCTTTCTTTGATATTACTAACTGATGTTCTACTTCTTTTAATTCATCCTTAGAAGAAGTCTCATGAGCATAAGGGTGATGTACCGATCCACAGACCATACATGCCTCTCCTTCAATCAGCTGACTTCTTAATTTCTCGATATTTTCAGATGATTCAAGACTCAATCGTCTCACTTTTACTTCTAATTCTTCAATCAAAACTTTTAGGTAATCAGATTCTTTTTGTGTTACTAAAAGTCTTTCCTCATTTGATTTTTTTCGAGTTTGAATATTTTCCTGTTCCAATGTCAAAACTTGAATCTGACGTTCTTGCTCTTGAATTAATTGGAGTTGTTTTTCATAAGAGTCGAACAGTTGTATTCGGTCATCCAATACTTCAAAAGGTAAATCAGGGTATTTTAATGCACCTTCTAATGTCTTTAATGTAGCTTTTCCTGATTTTTCCCAACCTTCGATCGTTTCTTTTTTCTGAGAATAAGTTAATGGCGATAATTTTTGTTGAATGCCTACTGAGACAATATGAATAGCTTCCTCAAAATTGCTGTCTAGCTTTTGCTTTTGAGAAACATGTGATCTAATAAGTGGTAAATCATCTTCTAATGTAGAAAGTGATTGATGCTCAAGTCCCCAATTCTCATCCGATTGTAATGAAGACCTTAAATGAGTAAGCTTTTCTGTTAATTCTATCTCACTTTGTTCTAATGTTTTTCCTCTTTTAACAGAAGTATCTTTTTGCTCATTAAGGTGATAAACTGATTCTTTCTTTAACTGAATATTTCGATCGAGTTCATCTACTTCCTTCCACAAAAGGTTAGCCTTCTCCCATTCCTGATTTAGCTGTTGTGTCTCTTTGCTTGCAGAAGTGAATAAAGCATTTTGAACCGATTGTTTATTTTGGTTTTCAACTAATTGCTTCTCAATAGAACCCTTTTTCTGCTCTACCTGATATAGACTTTCTTTTTGATTCTTCCATTCTTGATACACCGGAAGTATAGGAAGCAACCTTTCATGAGCCTCAACTTTTTTACGAATATTATTTATTGAAACCTCTTCTTGTTGATAAGCTTTTAATTCGTTTTTTTTCTCCTTTATATTAAGCTGATTCGCTTCAATTCGCTTTTTGTGATCTACCCCTTGAAATAAATAATCTCTATTTTTTTTCTCATTGGATATCTCTTCGTTAAGCATTTTTATTTGTGAGTTGACCTCTTGTAGCTCTTCTTCAGATTTTGGCTGAACTTCATCTACTCTTGTCTTTAAGCGTTTATATTGCTCATCCAACATCTTATATTGTTGGTAGACTTTTATACTGATCTCTCTAAAGTCAAATGATCTTGTAATTTTCTCAAGAAGGGCACTTCTATCTTTCTCGTTTGCACTAAGAAAAGCGGTAAATTGTCCTTGAGAAAGCATAACTGATTTCACAAATTGGTCAAAACTCAAACCAATCAATTTCTCATTTAGCTCTGGTACTTTTCCCTTTTTATCTGAGATCTGTTTATTGCTTTCTAGATTCCATACTTCCATATGGTAATCATTAATTTGTCCTCTTCTTTTACCTCTTGAAACCGTCGATAAAGTCCATTTGCTTCGATATGTAACAGGCACATTATTTTCTAACACTTCAAAATCCACTTCTGTCATTGCAGAAATCTCCCCTCTAGTCAAAATACTGCCTGTCTGCTCCATGAAGTCTCCAGTCATTTTACTCGACATACGAGGTATTCTGTTAAACAATGCCAATGTAATCGCATCTAAAAGAGTCGACTTCCCTGCACCTGTTTTACCAACGATACCTATCAGTCCTGCATCTTTTAAGGGAGCTGACTGAAAATCAATTTCATGGTCCCCTTTTAAAGAATTTATATTGCGTATAAAAAGTCTTTTTAGTTTCATCTTAGTTAGTCTTGTTCGTTAATCGTTAAGAATGCATCTAATAATTGTTGTTTCAGCCCTTCTTCAATCTGTATTTTATCTTCTTGATCTAGTCGTTGTTTAAAGACATCATAAGGTGTCAGGTCATTGATATCAACTGACTCATCATACATTTCTGAAGCGGATTTTATTTCTTTATTAAATGAAAAGCGATGCTTAATAATGATAGACTGATGGGTTGAGAAATTTTTCTCATGTTCATTCATCAGTTCTTCAATATCAATATGTAATGTTGGATTATATTTCTCCTCAATAATTTCAAGCTCAATTAGATTATTGAGCATTCCTTCTTCGGTATCAATACTAAATAGTTTAGTTCTCACATCATCTAGGGTTCCCTTAATTTTAATGAGACGACGGAATTTAGGTATGGCTATTTTTTTTGATGTTAATTCTCCATCAGTAAACTCTAATTGACGGACGCCATGCTCATAGTTTCTTTCAGAAAAACTTAAAGGAAAAGGAGAACCTGAATAGAAAATGGGTACTTGACCTTTTATCTGTTGAGCACTATGGATATGTCCCAATGCCACATAATCAAACTCTTTAGAAAAGATATTCCCCTCTACACCTGCCTGATGTCCCATTTGGATTTCTCGTTCACTAGATTGGTCTGAACTCACACCATGTGTATATAAATGACCCATGGCTATCACAGGAGCCTTATAAACTCGAGTTTTTACTAATTCAGCAAGTTCCTGATAATGTTGCTTAATCCCTTCTTTTACTGCATTGATTCGATCATCATAATCACTCTGATCCACAAGTTTTCTGATATCTCTATCTCTTAAAAAAGGTACTGCACAAATCACACAATTTATAGTTCCATCATCTTCCTTTATCTCAACTATCTCATCTTCAGGTGATGATGTCAACCCACTTCTTATTTGTACATCAAAGTACTTCAACAACTCCTTCGGAGCATTTAAGGCTGTGGTACTATCATGATTTCCATCGGTAATAATAATATGAAGATGAGGTGCTTTTTTCTTAAGGGTAGCAATACAATTAAAATATTGTTGCTGACTTGATAATGATGGGTAACCCGTATCAAAGACATCCCCTGCCAGTAATAAAACATCTATTTTTTCTGCTAAAATATAGCTTTGAAGCCAAGTGCTGAATCTTTCAAAATCATCACTTAAAGAATAGTTATGCAACCTTTTACCGATATGCCAATCAGCAGTGTGAAGTATCTTCATTAAAATAGGGTAACTTTATATGACTAATGCCAATAAAATTACCCTAAAAGAAATTTTTGTCAAAATATTAAATCAGTATTGTTTATATTTTATTCATACTTAATTGACGATCAACTTTTTCACTGATGTCTCCATACCTTGTTGAAGGTGAATAAAATACATTCCATTCCTCAGATCTTTGGTATCTAAAGAAAGCTGTTCATTTTGGTTTTGATGATCACTAGTATAAACTTTTCGTCCATTTCGATCAAATATGGTGATAGTAATAAAAAGAGGCTGTTGATCAGAAGACTGAAAATGAATAAATTCTCCTGATACAACATGATTTGGATACATCGAGATAGTCGAATTTCCTGTATTTAGTTGTTGATGTATTGGTCCAAAAACCTCTTCTCTCCCATCGAAGTCGATTTGTCGTAGTCTATAGTAGGAAGATTGTGTAATAAAATTATCGATAAATGTATATTCAGAAGTGGTAAAGGTCGTCCCCTGGCCACTTTGGTTTCCAATTTCTGTCCATGATTTTTTATCCAAAGATTTCTCTATAATAAACCGTTCACAATTAATCTCAGAAGCAGTACTCCATTTCAATGTAACTGCATCATCTACCATTGTTACACTAAAAGAAATTAATTCTACAGGAAGGTCCATTGCTCCAAAATATCCCCAATATTCATCTTCTGAAGGGAAAGTGTAATTATCTCTTTGGGTTCCTACATGTCCCATTACACCTGCTGCAATGGTTCCTCCTGCAAAAACATAAGCATTGTAATTAGACATTGCTCCAACTACATTCAGGTCTCCTCCTACTTTTAAAGAATCGGAATTTGTAAATGCACCAATTGATGTAAAGTCATTCCTAGAGAAAACCTTATGATAGTTCGCAATATTTGATACTTGATGATCATTGTAGAACACAGTAATTCCATAATTGATAAGCGAGTGGTTTTGGGTAATTGTCCCCTCTACAATAAGAGAGGAGTTCGATTTAACTTCAATATGGTTCCCATTAAAATTTAATGTAGCTCCATCTTCAATGTATAATGTTGCTGACTTAGAAATGATCAAAGTTTCGTAATCCCAAGTAACAGTACCAGATATAAATAAAGTATCTGCTGTTTCATCACCTTCTAGATAAAGTGTACCCGATCCGGATCCAAGTGAACAATTTGAAATAGTAGTATTAGTAGTTAAAGGGGAAGGAACTGTACATGTTTGTCCTTGTAAATTCAAAGAAAACAAGACAATAAATAGTGTAAGGACTAAAGATGAGTGATGCATTCCGATATAAATAGTTACATCTAGAAAACATACGTATGTAATTTTAAGTTCATTTGTGTCAAAAAAAAGACTTCAACATTTAAAATTGCTGAAGTCCTTTCTCTTATTTATTCTCTTTGTTTGTCTCGTTTTCAGGCTTTTGACCTTTAAACATATTACGTTTATGTCTGTAGTCCAAATAATACCCAATCATAGGAAAAACTGTACTTAACGTAAGAATAAATAAGATTTTATAAACCATATTTCCTCCATCCATAGTCTTAAGTATTTAGTGTTACTTCAAATATAAGTGATAAATATCACCTTTTAATAAGAGAATGTAAATGTTTTTATGAGAAAGTAAGATAATGATTCGTTTTATCTGAAAAATAGGTGCTTATTCAACTAATTTGGATCGTCTTAGTTCAATTTCTATTATCCTAAAATTACAAAGCATAAATACTGAATTTTAATATTCTACTTGATGTTTAATAATCAGACCCAAAACAGTTATACCTATGAAAATGCCTATTACCTTACTCTTTACTGTACTTCTATTTTCATCATTCAGTACACCTACTTATAATAGTGATGATCCCTACACCCATCTTCAAAGTTTTATAAAAAATGGAGGTGTATTTGAAGATAATATTCATGTTTTTATTGTTGAGTTTAGAAGGTCGCATTATGTAAATGCTCATATCGAATACGATAAAGCTGCCAATAAAATCACACTAAAATTTAAAGACACTGATGGTTCGATGCATCATGAAGTGATACAAAGTGTTTCACCTCATAAGGAAACAGATACACCTAGTGTTATTACTTTTGATGATAGCCATCAAGATGATAATGTTTATGTGTCAGTTTCTGAATATTCAGGAAAGCTTTCAGTTATTTGGAATGGAGAGAATTACCAAATGATAAAATAAAAAAAGCCGTTTCATTAAAATGAAACGGCTTTTTTGTGTCCAAAAATTTATATGTCCTTATTGAAATTTACTTTTTCAACTTGGACTCATAGTATACATTCACTTTTGATCTTTGGTATTGTGGATCTCCTGCTTCACCATCAGCCCAAAGAATTCTTCCTTTGTTTAAATCATAAAAAGGCTTGATATCAATTACTCTTAAAGTTAATTGACCAGATAAAACATGTGAAGCTATTTTCTGACCGTTATGCTCATACTTCAGCATGTATTTGTAAGCCATGTCACGCATGTATTTTGCTCTTAGTGTAGCAAGTTTGATGTTTCTAGCATCAGCTTCACCAGAAGCTTGTCCTCTTCCTTCTAAAGAAATTCTATAAATTCTATCTGGGTTCGCAGCTAGGTTCTTTAAGATACTATCACAGATTTTATCTAACTCTTTCTTCTGATCATCTGAAAAGATAGAGAGCTTAGTTTCACCTGCACCATAAATATCTGATGAGTAAACAACTCCGATGGGAGTATTTCTTAATTTCTCTCCTACTGGAACAACCGATTCTTTTAATAAATTTACGCTCATTGGACATTGGGTTTTGCGTGGACATTTAATTAAATCAGCAGTTAAATATTTTACTATTTTTTGTTGCTGACAATACAAAAGTATATAAAGTCTACCAATTTACAAGAGTATTAAGGTATTTTTTTAAAAAACATCCAATACATCATTAAAATAAAGGTTTTTTAATGATCTAAAAGTGCTCTTAGTCTTGTAATTTCTTTTTGATATTCTTCTTCTTTTCTTGACATTTCCTCTTGAGTAGCCGTCATCTCTTCTAGGTTTTGACGCATCTCTTCTTCTTGGGATCTCATTTGCTCAGCTTGCTCTTGAGAAGTCTTCAGTAATCCTTTTAATTGCTCTCCCGCAATTTTATTCAAAATAGTAATTGCTAAACTCTCACAAATTCTTTTTAAGAACTCTAGCTGATAATCTTCAAGAGGTTTAAAACTTGCAATTTCAATAACGCCCTCTACTTTATCATAAGCCAATAATGGGTAAATAGCGACAAATGTAGCAGTAGCATCACCAAGACCTGAACTAATATTTACATACCCTTGTGGTACATCTTTGATAATAATTGGTTTCCTTTCAATAAAGCATTGACCAACTAGACCTTCTCCTTTTTCTACAATATTATTGTCTAAGTATTTTTTTCTATCGTAGGCGTAAACAGACTGACGTCTTAAATATTCTCTCCCTCCAGCCTCTTCTATCCTATTAAAAATAGCTACTTGATTTAGCATTAACACATTAGCTAAGAAACTTGCGGAGTGATCTATTAAGTCTTCAAAATCTTCTAATGAACGGGTTAAATCATTAAAATCTGAAATATTCTGAGTAGTCCATGCTCTTTCAGCATCTTCTGTTTTTGTTCTTTGTACTTGCTTTAAAGCATCTCTAAGCTCTTGTTCAGAAACCTTTAAATCTTTATTCCTTTCAATACTTTCCTTATTTAAACGCTCACTTTCTTCTCTATAACGTAAACGCTCTTTTTGCATTAAGAAAAGTAATATTGCTAATCCGGCTAAAGCAATGTAAACCCCTCTTTTTGATTTAGGAGAGTACATCACATCGTAATTAATCAATGGATCAACTAATAAATCTCCTAATGGAAACATCAACACAATCACCGTACTAAGCAAGAAGAACATCGTCCATTGTGAAATCTTCTCCTTAACATCAAAAATTAAAAAAGGAATTAATAAGTGAACTAACCCAATCAAAAATCCTGTCATTCTAGGAATAGCATCTGCTGGTGTAATATAAGAATTATACACCACTACAACAGACATGGGAACAATACACAGTATAACCCTTGATAATTGGAATAACTGCAAATGATTAAAAGCCAATACCACTAAATTCCCTAAGACACCTAAAAGTGGCCATTGAATTAGAGATGGAGCTCTAATAATTGACAATACCAAATAAAAAATATGAAAGAATAACATGAAAAAGGCAAACTGATTAGAAGTAATCACTTTTTCCTTCATGATACCTTTCAACTGTGGTGTAACACCTATTTTAAAAATTTGTTGAATTAGATTCATCTCAAAAAAATCGTATGCTTTGCTTTACACAATTCCTCTATGCAATATATGTGCTAATTGTAAGGAGGAGATTATTGAGCTAGATATTTTATCCCTCGATTTTCTAACGTAAATTAAATTTCATTAGTATAAAATAAATCAATCTAGAATGCATATTTCAAAAGATCTTTACGCTCACTCACTAACATTGCTTACGGATTTATATCAAATTACAATGGCTTATGCTTATTGGAAAAATGGAAATGCTGAAAAAGAAGCCATCTTTCATGGGTATTTTCGTAAAAATCCATTTAATGGCGGATTCACTATATGTGCAGGCTTGGAATATGTATTAGATTATCTCAATAATTTTACTTTTGATGACAGTGACCTTGAATATTTATCTTCGTTAAAAGACAATGACAACCAACCCTTGTTTGAAGAAGGCTTCATTGACTATCTCAGACAACTTGATTTTCAATTATCAATTGATGCAGTAGAAGAAGGGACGTTATTATTTCCAAGCGAACCCTTTATTCGAGTAAGAGGTCCATTATTACAATGCCAACTGATTGAAACTGCAATATTAAACATCATAAATTTTCAAACCCTTATTACAACAAAAGCTGCCCGATTAAAAATAGCAGCCAAAGATGATGTTCTATTAGAGTTCGGCCTAAGGAGAGCACAAGGAATAGACGGATCTATAGGCGCCACAAGAGCAGCCTATATTGGTGGGTTTGATGCTACCTCTAATGTATTGGCTGCAAAACTTTTAAAAATACCTGTCAAAGGAACTCATGCCCATAGTTGGATTATGTCTTATGATGATGAATTAAAAGCTTTTAAAGCATACGCAGAAGCTATGCCTACTAATTGTATATTTCTAGTGGATACCTACAACACATTAGAAGGGGTAAAAAAAGCCATAGAAACTGGTAAAGAATTAAGAGAAAAAGGACATGAGATGATTGGTGTTCGACTAGATTCAGGCGACCTTGCTTACCTCAGTATCGAAGCAAGGAAATTACTAGATAATGCAGGTTTTGAAAAAGCATCTATTGTAGCTAGTAATGACTTGGATGAATACCTTATCAATAGCCTTAAGATTGAGCAAGGTGCCAAAATTTCTGTTTGGGGAGTAGGTACAAAGTTAGTCACAGCTTATGATCAACCTGCTTTGGGTGGTGTATATAAACTTGGTGCAATAAAGAATGATAATGGAGATTGGGAATATAAAGTAAAGCTCTCGGAACAGATCAATAAAATTTCTAATCCAGGCTTTTTACAAGTAAGACGCATGAAGCATAAAGATGGTAAATATCTAGCCGATATGTTGTATAATGAAAATACTCCACTTGAAAAAAACAGCGTCATGATTGACCCTAACAATAGTTTTCGTACAAAATCTATCAATTGTGATGAAAATTCTTTCGATCTACTAGTTCCTATTTTTGAAAATGGTAAATTAGTGTATACATCTCCAACTTTGCATGAGATTCAATGTAAAACACTAAAAGAATTGACTCTTATCGACAATAGTATCAAAAGATTTTACAACCCTCATGAATATCCTGTAGGACTAGAAAAATCACTTCACATGATGAAACTCGATATTATTAATCAAATCAAGATGTAATTCAATTTTATTATTCCAATTGATAGTAAATTATCCTATTTTTGAATGATTCATTATCGAATGTAGATAATTTTTTAAACTATCAGCCTCAAAAGAAAATTATGGCTTCTGAAAAAAAACAGAACGTTAGAAAAAATATATACAAACCTTCATCCGCCGTTCCAAATTCCTCTGCAACCCCTCACGCAGAAGAAAACGAACGTCCAAAACGTATTGCTTTACCAAGTGTTTCAATAGGTAAAGGTGCCTTTAGCGATCCAAGATTTAAAACTAGTATTGGGTTATCCCTTATCTTCTTATCAATATATACTCTATTAGCTTTATTGTCTTTTGTGTTTACAGGAAAGGCCGATCAAAGTATCATAGAAAATGTGGGAGGTATTTCTAACCTTATTTCATCAGGATTAGAAGTAGAAAACTGGTTAGGGTTACTAGGTGCAGCACTTTCTCACCTACTCGTTTATAACTTATTTGGTATTGGTGCTGTATTATTGGTTCCTATGCTATTTTCTGAAGGGTACCAATTATTCACTCAGAATAAAGGAAAGATCTTTAGATTTAGAAAGATGGGATATATCTGTCTTTTCTATATGCTTTGGACGAGTTTATTCCTTGGTTATTTTGTTGTTGTCAATGATACTCCGAATATCCTAGGCTTTTTATGTGGAAACGTAGGCTATACTATTGCAGAAGGGTTATATAGTATGATTGGTTTTGGTACGGTCATCTTTTTGGTATTAATGGTACTAATTCATACTGTATACATCTCCAAATTCAAGAAAGTAATTAACGTTATTGATAAAGTAACGACGAATAGATATAACAACTCTAGTTCAAATAATCTAAATGATTCTTCGGTGGAGTCGGATGATGATACTGCTGAAAGCACATTGGATCCCGCTTCTGAAATTGCCCGTTTCAATGCTGAAGCTGTTGAAGAATACGAAAGAAATCAGCAAATTCATCAGGACGCTGAAAAAGAAGAAACCGAAGATGAACAAGAGCAACCTGAGGAAGAGGATTTAGAACTTGTTTCTAAAATTGTGGAAGATCTAGAAGAGAAGCAGCAACAAAACAATACCGTTGAAGACACTGCTATTATTCCTTCTAATAATACTCTTCCAGAATTAAAAGAGGAAAAGAAAGAAGAAGCTCCACAAGCAATAAAAGTAGAGCCTATTTCTGTAGATGTAAATATTCAGGTAGAGCATGTTCATCAAGGAGCGCCAAATAAAGCATTACCTCCAAAAGAAAAGAAGTCTAGCCCTCAAGAAATTGAAGCTAAAGAAATAAGAGAGGAGAAAAAACAAGCAGAAATTCCTGCTCCTCAACGAGAGAAGGTAACGCCAAATACACCTCCTATTTTTGAAATTGAAGATAAGGAACCGGCTCAACCGACCACTATTGAACTTGATCCGCCAAGTGCTCCTCCTAAAAAAGATAAAACCGTAGATCCACATTCATTAAGTTCAGTGAACACCACAGATAATGTAGACAAAGCTGACCTTAACGCCTTAAACTCAATAGATGATGAGCCCGATGAATTGGTTCATGTGGAAGATATGGATGAGTATGACCCCAAATTAGATTTAAGTCATTACAGATATCCTGATTTAGACCTTTTACATCCACCAAAAGAGTCGAAAGCAAAAGTTACTAAAGAGGAACTTGAAGCCAATAAAGAAAAAATTGTCAATACTTTAAGACATTTCAAAATTGGTATTGCCTCAATTAGTGCTACAATCGGACCTACAGTAACCTTATATGAGATTGTCCCAGAAGTAGGCATCAAAATCTCAAAAATCAGAAACTTAGAGGATGATATTGCTTTAAGCCTTGCTGCTTTGGGTATCCGTATTATTGCTCCAATTCCTGGTAGAGGTACAATTGGTATTGAAGTCCCTAATAATAACCGTGAGATGGTTTCAATTTCTTCAGTGATTGCTACTGAGAAATTTGCCAAAGCAAAAATGGCTTTACCGGTTGCTTTTGGTAGAACGATTTCCAATGAAGTATTTGTAATGGACCTCGCCAAAATGCCTCACTTATTGATGGCAGGTGCTACTGGTCAAGGTAAATCTGTTGGTATTAACGTTTTACTAAGCAGCTTACTATACAGAAAACATCCATCGGAATTAAAGTTTGTGATGATTGACCCTAAGAAGGTAGAATTATCATTATTCAATAAAATAGAAAGACATTTCTTAGCAAGTTTACCGGATGCTGAAGAAGCAATTGTAACGGATACAAAGAAAGCAATTCATATTCTTAACTCTTTATGTACAGAAATGGATATGCGTTATTCATTATTGAAAGCAGCTGGAGTTAGAAACATTAAAGAATACAATGCTAAGTTCTGTCAAAGAAGATTAAATCCTAAAAAAGGACACCGCTTCTTACCTTACATCGTACTAGTTATCGATGAGTTAGCAGATTTAATGATGACCGCTGGTAAGGAAATTGAAGGACCTATTGCTCGTTTAGCACAGCTAGCCAGAGCCATTGGAATACACTTGGTTGTAGCAACTCAAAGACCTTCAGTTGATGTAATTACAGGTATGATTAAGGCGAACTTCCCTGCTCGATTGTCTTTTAGAGTAACATCGAAGATTGACTCAAGAACAATCTTAGATACGGGTGGCGCAGATCAGCTAATTGGTATGGGTGATATGTTATTATCGACAGGTAATGACCTTACCCGTTTACAATGTGCTTTTATTGATACTGATGAAGTAGAAAAGCTTTGTGATTTCATATCAGAACAAACAGGGTTTAATACTGCTTATATGCTTCCTGAATTTGAAGAAGAGCAACCTGCACAAAAAAGCGGCGGCGGTAGCGTAGACGATAGAGATGACCTCTTTGAAGAAGCAGCTAGGCTTCTTGTGAGACATCAACAAGGTTCTACTTCTTTAATTCAGAGAAAGCTTAGTCTTGGTTACAATAGAGCCGGTAGAATAATTGACCAATTAGAAGCTGCAGGTATTGTCGGTCCTTTTGAAGGAAGTAAAGCCAGACAAGTAAATGTAAAGACTGAAATGGAGCTAGAAACGCTATTAAGCACACTTTAATGAAACTTTTTATATAGTGAGTCTCGTTAAATAAAGTCGTTGTCAAATTATTACAAGCAGAACAAACTAAAAAAATGAAATTTAAAAATATATCAATACTGTCTATTTTCGCTTTTATTCTAATGAATACATCCTCTGTTTTTGCTCAACAAGATGAAAAAGCGCAGAAGATCTTAGATCAGATGAGTGATTTCTACATCAACTTATCTGCCTTTTCAGCTGATATCCATCAAGAAGCTATTAGTACCAATGAAGGTCTTATTGGTGATATGAATATCAAAGCTCTAATTAGCGGTAATAAATACCGTATGGAGTTAGAAGGACAGGTCATCTACAGTGATACAAAAACTGTTTACCGTTTCGATCAAGAAATGGAAGAAGTGACGATAGAAGAAGCTGACACAGAAGGAGATTTAGCAAGTTCTCCTGCTGAAATCTATCAATTATATAAAAAGAATTTCAAGTATTTATATACAGGTAATGAAGGTGGATTAGATATTATCGATTTGTCACCTGAAAAAGATTCTGATATTAATTTCTTTAGAATTCGTATGTTCATTAAACCATCTACACACGAATTGGTAAAATGGGAAATGTATGAAAAAGGAAACTTAATGAAGTATGTATATACTGTTTCTAATTTCAAAAAGAATATTTCTGTTACTGAAAAAGATTTTATGTTCGACACAGCTTCTCATCCTGATGTTGAAGTTGTAGACTTACGATAGTCAAAAAATACATAGAAAAAAACGACTTGATATTTAGTTATCAAGTCGTTTTTTTATTGCTAAATCTTACTCAGGAATATTTAAACTAAGGTTTCCCAAACCATTAAATTGCTTTAGGATATCAAGAATTTGATGTTGTTTATATCTAAAATATTCTCCGACCGTAATATTTTTCTCAAAGTTTTTTTCAAATCCAACTTTTTCAAGGTCATCCCAAGTTACAGTCTGAAACCCCATCGACCAATTAGCAAAGTTTCTTTCTTTAATCTCTCCTTCATAGATCAGTTGAACCATTTCATGCCTTGTATCCTGGCTTATAGTATTGTACAATGATTCTACTACCTCCTTCTCTCCTTCCAATACTTGAATAAAAGTATTATTAAGTAACAACAAGATTCCTGTCACTTTTTTATCCTTATTATTGAGTCTACTTGAAGTTAGAATCTCGCTAAGCTCAGTATTAGACATGGTCTTTTTCTTTTGACTAATATATAATATTGAATTCAATGGCATAGCGTATAATATTAAACGTGTAGTCTTAATAATTTACAAAAAAGTAGAGATAAAAAAAACCTTGCTCTATTTCAAGAACAAGGTTGATATATCTTTAAAAAGAAATACTATTTCACAGGTGCTGTAGCTTTAAACAATACTGCATCACTAGATGTCGTAATTGTATAATTAGCATCCACTAAAAGTAATACTACTTCTCCTCTTGAAATAGAAATTGAAGTATCTCCTTCAACAACTGTTGCTTCACCTTCAGAAACAATAATTATCTCTGCTGTTTTAGCAGTATACTGATACTTATCGTCTTTAGTGATTGAAATACGGCTCAATTCAAAGTCAGGAGCTGGGCTCTTATAAATTCTTTCTAAACCATTCTCTTGAAGCTCTCCTTTCATAATATTAGGAATAGTCTCTTCAAAAGTAACATGCTTTAAAAGTTCTGGAACATCGATATGTTTTGGAGTTAACCCTCCTCTAAGAACATTATCAGAATTTGCCATTAACTCCATATTTTGGCCTTCCATATATGCGTGAGGTAAACCTGCATCTTGGAAAATAGCATCTCCAATATCTGCTCTAACGATATTGAAGAAATAGATAGAATAAATCCCTCTATCAAGATCTGTTCCTTCAGGGTTTAAAGCTACTGATTTAGCTGTCCAATAATCTGGTGATGACTTCTCAATTTTACCTTCGTTGTAAAGCGGCATTACGCGATCTACTAACGAACGTAACTTAGTATTGATTTCTTCTGCAGAGTACTCCATTACGGTCTTATATAAACCATAATATCCTTCTTTATCGAATACCTCAGTTAAATCATTAAACTCAGGAACATTAACTAAAGTCTCTCTTAATTCTGCTTTAGGTTTAAAACCATGTAATAACCAGAATTCAGATAATGCAACCATAATCTCAGGTTTATGATTGTCATCCTTATAATTTCTATGCGAAGCAGTTACAGGGATACCTTCTGCATTTTCTCTTGCAAAACCTTTTTCTGCTTCAACTTTCGTCGGATGTACTTGGATAGATAGTACATCTTTCACATCAAGAACTTTAAATAAGAAAGGTAGTCGACCGAATTTGTCATTAATGTATTTTCCAATCGTAGTCTCAGGAGAAGTTTTGATCATATTATTCAAAAACTGATCTTCGCCTACTTTGGCTGGAGCATTATCGTGTGCACCCATCCAATATTCTGCGTAAGGTTGATCTTCTTTTTGAATTCCAATCATTTCAGGGATGAAATCTGCTCCACCCCAAGCGTAGTTCTGTACTTTCCCTTTAATAGAAAATAATTTCGTGTTAGACATTTTTTGTAGTATTGTGTATAAAAAATCTGGTAAATAATGGCGTCACGCTACTAAAATTGATTTTAGCCTATCTAAATTATATTTTTGCTAGTAGCATCGACCTTTTAAGGTGCAAAAATAACAATAAATCGGTTGCGCTCTTATTAACAAAGCCTTATGGCTGAATGATTTTTATTACCATAATGAACAAATATCAAAAGTTTGATTTTAAAAAATTCTCATTAGGACAAGAGAAATGTGCAATGAAAATTGGCACCGACGGTATCCTTTTAGGTGCATGGGTTGATGTGAATTCACCGGCTACTGTAAACATTCTTGATGTAGGTTGTGGCTCAGGGTTAATCTCATTAATGATAGCTCAACGCAATCCTTATGCTAATATAAAAGGTATAGATATTGAAGATGGAGCAGTGGAGCAGGCAAAAGACAATGTTGATGGTTCCTCATGGGCAAAAGCTATTCAGATAGAAAAATCATCCTTACAAGAAGTAAAAAGTGATGTAGAGTATGATATTATCGTCTCCAATCCACCTTTTTTCAAAAACTCCTTAAAGTCTGATGCTGACGAAAGAAATTCTGCAAGACATACCGATACACTTTCATTATCTGATTTATTTCAAAATAGTGCAAGGCTTCTAAAGTCAGGAGGAAAATTATTCATGATTTACCCTTTTGACCAACTAGAAGACATTTATAAAATTGCTGCTTTACATGATTTTTATTTAGTAAAACAAAGAACTGTTAGTCATAATGTGAATAAGTCGCCTAAAAGAGTATTACTTTCTTTCAGTTATCAACAAAAACCTGAAAAAGTGATCAAGAAACCTTTTTATATCCGTCAACCACATTCCAATGAATACTCTGATGAGTATATTGAATTAACAAAAGACTTTCATCCCTTTTTATAATGATCAACCAACAGCCTAGAATTCTCTATTTTGATGCGACAAGCTTCGATAATACGTACAAGAAACTTCAAAAAGATGTTGGAGGTGATATCTTAGACCATCAATTCATCGGTAATACGGAAATAGGCGAAATTCATCTTGAAAACTTCGATATACAATCGGGTTTTAAAGTCAGTGTCAATAGAGTTTTACTAAACCAGGATGTTGTAGTACAAAGTATCTACGATCATAATACACCACATATCTATATTACATTTCTCCGAAAAAACTCAAAATTAAGAGTTCAAAAAGGAAATGAAGAAACAAAAACCATTGCCAATGGCGGTGCACAATTCAGCATTATCCTTCATCAAGGACAAAGAGGAATGTCTATGGATATGAAAAAGGATGAAGAAGTAAGCTGGATTGGGGTAAGGTTAAAAAGAGATGACTTTCAAGGAATATTAGGGATTCCAGATATAGAAACTGGCCATTTTTTTGAAAAACTCATTAACCATATCTATTATGAAGAAAGCACACCTGAATTGGAAGACATCATAGAAGAGATTTTTCAAATACAAAAAACCACTATTGCTAGAAACGCAATCATCTTTGGCAAAGGACTAGAACTCACAGGAAAGCTTCTGAAAAAGATGATGCTTAGGTTACATTCAAAAAAAGAAAAAAAGATCAATAAGCATGATATGTCAACCTACTTTAAAATAAAAGACTACATACTCAGTGACTACAGCAATATACCTACAACCCAAATGATCTCCCATCAATTTGGAATTGGAGAAACAAAACTAAAAGAAGAATTCAAACAAATATTTGATCAATCGATTTTTGCGTTCATAACATCACACCGAATGATGGATGCACATCGCCTTATCCGTATGACTGAGCTTACTATAGGTGAAATAGGTACAAAAGTAGGCTACAATCATTTATCAAAGTTTACATCGGCTTTTAAACGTTATTACGACTATACCCCTACAGAACTGAGAAAATCCCTCACTTTATAATTTTTTAAAACTCCCCGACCAAATTGGTAAACATTCCGACGAAATAAGTAAATCTGATTATAGTTTTTGGCGTTTTATATAACTGTAACTAAAACAAAAAAACATATTAATCATGAAATCTACTTTATCAAGAATACATACTATCCTAATCGGTCTTTTTGCTTTTGCTGCAATGTCTTCATGTAATAAATCTGATGATGAAGTTACACCAGAAGAGATCAAAACAGCCATCGCTCTAGTGAATATCGAAGAAGGTCAAACTTTCACTCTTGAAGAGGAAAGTACGATCATCACTGACGTATCTATCTCAGAAGATGGGCAGTTTTACTCAGCAAACCTAACGGCCGTAAATATTGAAACAGGAGAGACAATTGTTACTGACCTTTTAGGTCCTATTCCAGAGATGGTAAACGGAGGATTTAAAACACAAATGATTGCTACGATTTCTTTTTCTTCTCCTGGTGATTATCAAATCTTTGCTTCCTTAAAATATGAAGAGAACGGCTTAGCTACTAAACTAGCCTCTGAAGCAGTAGATGTAAATGCTGCCGCTTTAATACCAGTAGAATAAATAGTATTTAACTTAACTATCAACTAACACCAATTAATTTAACTCGATAAATCAGTGATAACTAATAAGACCTTGATATTTTGTATCAAGGTCTTATCTTTTTTAATGCTTTTCTACAAGGTAGAATCCTGCTGTTGTTACGAAGTTTCTCAACCAAGGAATATCTCCTAATACAGGAATTTTCTTTCTCGGTTTCAAACCAAACTTATATTCATAAATCGGGTTGATGAAATAAAGTGTTTTCTCAATTATACCGAACTTTTCTTTTTTACAGATACGTTCAAATCGTTCTAAGGAAATCCCTGTTTCTTTAATATCCAGTAATTCTCTCACCAACCCTTTACTCACATCTCCCCTATCCAATATAAACTTATAAATCGGCCTAGGAAGTAAGTGATAGTAAGGTAACTTAGACAGCACTTTACTTTCTACAATCTGCTGATGTCCTCCAAAAGGCATTTGCCAAGGTGGAAAACCGAAGAAAATTTTACCATGTTCTTTAAGAAAGGATCTAAAATAGTGGATAATTTTCTCTTGATCAGGAATGTGCTCGATAACATCCTTAAGGATGATTAAGTCGAATCTATCTTCAAAATCGTTATCGACATTTATATCATAAACATTTTTCCCAATCACTTGGGCTTGTCCTTTCTCAATATATTCTTCTAGGAATTGATGTGCCAATTCAACTCTTGGCATACTAAGTTCTACACCCACACCAAAACATCCTTTATCTAAAAAAGCTTTAAGAACGCCTCCTTCGCCACAACCAACTTCTAAAACACGTAATCCTTTTTCAATCTTTAGTGATTGTTCAATAAAAGGTATAACATATTTATTTGCGTTATCGGTCTGCATGTTAAAATAAACTTGCTTATCCGCATGAAAATCGAAAGCCATTTTGTTTGTTACTTTTATTCTTGGATTACTTAAGAGAGACACTTTGGGTATCTTGTACCCAACCCATGTACTCACCAAAATAGTAAATTGCTACATTCATTACGACAGACCAAAATACGGCACTAAAAAACATATAGGTAATAATTCTCTCTTTTTTTTCACCAAAAGACAAAGCTATTAACATTCCTATAGGAGGGCCGAATAAAATAGGCGTAAAAAAGGCAACACCTTTCATACCGTACTCTTGCCAAATCTTTACAATAAGGCGATTTCGTTTCGTAAAGAGTTTCTTTTTCTTACCACGGTTCATCCATTCCATCAGTTTTTTTCTTGCTGGTGTACCTGCATAAGTAAGTGATACCACAGTTAACATCATCCCAAGGATGGTGATAATTATGGTTTCTATCATGCTTAATCCAGTACTAAAACCCATGAGTGGGCCAAACAGAAACTTTAAGGCACTAATAGATAACAGTGATATGTATTTTGTCAACAAGTCCAACGGTATTATTACAGTTTAGCGTCGTTTATAAAACAAAAAAATTGGAAAGTTAGATCTTCTTAGATATAAAATTATTATTTATTTATTAATCTTTATTTAAAAATCACAGAATAAAATTAAAAATGACCTTTATTTAACATAGATCATATTTTCTTCAAATAACATTTCGTACTTTTGAAACACTTAATATTAACGATTGATACAAGATATGAACTTCATTGTTAGGACATTACTGATTGCTGGGACTATGCTAAGCAGTAATACAATGGAAACTTTGGCTACAACAAACTTTAGTGAAGAAATTACCACTAGCATAAATTCGACAGATTTAATCCGAGACCTGTATACAAAAACTCATGCAGAGAATTATGGTTTATCTTTTGATGCCTTTTTAGAAGGAATGACAGGATACCTTAATCTTATCAATGAGAATAAAATAAAGAATACAAGAGTTTTAAGCATTGTTGATTTCTCGCAGCCATCCAAAAATAAAAGGTTATATATTTTCGATTTAATGAAAGGTGAACTGCTGATCAACACATATGTTGCTCATGGAAGAAACTCCGGGTTAATGTATGCCGAGAAATTCAGTAATATCATCAATTCCAGAAAGAGTAGTATTGGTTTTTACAAAGCTGCGGAAACGTATAGAGGCAAATATGGTTTATCTCTGAAATTGGATGGTTTACAACGACAGCTTAATCATAAAGCTCGAGAAAGAGCGATAGTGATGCATCCAGCAAAATATGTATCCAAACATTTCTTAGAGAGTAATGGATACATGGGTAGATCTTATGGATGCCCTGCTGTACCGTATAAAGAACACAAAGACATCATACAAGCAATAAAGGGAGGTAGTGTATTCTACATTTATACTAATCAAGAATATAAAAAGGAAGAAAACCTATATTCATTGCCGGATAATACATTAGAGTTATTATCGACATATACAGCTTCCTTCCCTTCAAAGGTTCAACCGATCGGTTTACCTGATGATATGTAATTTATTTCTTATTCAAAGACAATACTTCAGCGCCAGTGTATCCTAGTGTATTTGCCTTTTGTAAGTCTGATTCTGCTTTAGATTTTCTTCCCAATTTTGCGTATGTCAGTGATCTATAATAAACGATACGCTTATCATCAGGATTATTCTTTAAAATATCATTAAAGTACTTAAGGGCTTTCTTATAGTTTCTTTCATTATAAGAAACTATTCCTTGTACACCTTTAATCTCTTTAGAGTTTTTATTTAGTAATAGTACATCTTCAATCTGATCTTTAGCTAATTTATTTTCGCCCATGATCGCAAGATTATACCCTAAAAGAACTCTTGCTGATGAATAATTAGGGTACATATCCACTGCATTTTTAAGTACCTTGTTCGATGCTGAGAGGTCGCCCATTTCCATGTAAGCTACTCCTTTTCCGTACATATCCACATACTTCGATTTACCTAAAGTTTCTAACTTCGAGAAATCTAAAATTGCTTTAGAATATTCTTTTGTCTTAATAAAAGCCCAAGCTCTTTGATGCAGCACATAACTGAAATTAGGATAAAGAGTCAATGCTTTATCATAGTCTTTCATTGCCTCATCTACTTTCTTCATTGCCATTAAAACATCTCCTCTATAAGAATATACTTTGGCTGTATTAGAAGATAAGACGATAGATCTATTTAAATCCGCTAAGGCCTTATCATACTCCTTGTTCAAGAAATAAGTATACCCCCTTTGCTGAAGTGCATATCCGTATTTTGGTGAAATTTCTATTGCCTTTGAGAACTCCGTAATTGATACTTTAAACTCTTTTTTTGCTAAATAAGCATTACCTAACAGCGAGTATAAATACGCCTCATCATTATTGATTTTTTCGGCTTCTTTTAAAGTAAAGATACTTGAATCGATTTCTCTGATTGCCAATTGTGCTTTTGCTTTTTCAAGATATGCTGTATAATAATTGGGAGCATGAGCAATTGCTGAATCATAGTCAGAAATCGCTGTTTCATATCTTTTTAGATAACTAGCTAGCTTTCCTTTATTTAAATAAGCATAACTATATTCAGGTGCAATATCTGTTGCTTTTTTAAAGTCTGACTCAGCTAATTCAACCTTTCCCATTTTCACATACAACTCCCCTCTTCTACAATATGCATAAGCATAATTAGGGTGGTACAGTAATGCAAGGTTATAAGCATTTAGTGCTTCATCATAATTTAATGAACTCCCAAAGCAATCGCCTTTTAAACTTAGAAGTTTAATATTTTGAGGATCAATTAACAGACCTTCCTGAATACTTTCTAATGTTGAATCAATATTTGATTCTTGGGCAAAGATCTCGGCTTTATAAATGTAAGCATCAATTAACCCTGGTTCATAAGTTATCGCAGTATTAAAATCATTCACTGCATCTTTGAACTGATGCAATTTCATTAAAACATATCCTCTTCTATGATAATACATCCCAGCATTAGGTGTTATCTTCAGAACTTGGTCATAATCTTTTACAGCCTCTTCATACTTTGACTGGTTAGAATATGCTTCGGCTCTAAACACATATGCATTGACAAAATTAGAATCTAGATCTATTGCGATGGTAAACTCATTGATGGCTTCATCAAGATTTCCTGTATTCATATGAATATACCCTTTCAGGTAGTATCCGACAGGTCTAACTGCATCAATTGTTATTGCTTGGTTGATATCCGCTATCGCAGCATCATATTTTTCTTCCTGTAAATACATTTTCGCTCTTTCTAAATAAGCGATATCATTCATCAGGTTAAAATCAATTTCTTTGCTGAAAGAAGCTATTGCTTGCTCCACTTCACCTTTTTGAGCATGTTCATACCCTTCCTGCATCCAATTCTGAGCTAGAATGGGCATTGAGGCACAAAATGTAACAATCAGTGTAAGAGTATGTTTAATAATAGCTTTCATAAATGAATAATTTAGTAGCGGGGCAGTAATTTGATTTATTCTATTATTAATAACCCACAATTGGTACCAATCGATGTTCTTATTAATAAACATTACTACTTATTTAACTTAATTTAAAGTTCTAGTAATCATACTTTTCCGCTATTCTTTTTAAAGTTTGTTCGTCTTGTATCTTAAATTTCTTTCCTTCCTTTGTGATCACTTCATCGTCTATCAATTCTTTTATCATTCTGATATATGATTCTGATGAGGTACCAATCATGGCAGAAAGGTCTTCTCTACTTAATACCACATCGATATTACCTTGAGCGTCTTCACCAAATTCGTCTTTAATAATTAATAGTGATTCTGCTACTCTACTTCTTACCGTTTTTTGTGATAATGAAGAAACAATTTCTGTCACTTTCTTTGAACTTTGTAATGCAGTACGGATTAACTTCAGAGCAAAATCTTTATCCTGCTCTATCAACTGGAGGATTTTATTCTTATGAATAAAGCAAACTGTTGATTCTTCTATGGCAATTGCGGATATGTCGTAAGACTCCTCCAAAAGCATGGGTCTATACCCCATAATTTCACCCTGCCTTGCAAATGAGACAATTTGCTCTCTACCCATGACACCTGTTTTAGTAATCTTTACTTTTCCATTATGTAAAATATAAATACCTAATGCAGGTTGCCCTTCTCTAAAAATATTCTCTCCTTTTTTATAATTAGAAAATCCTTTGGTTGTTGATATCTCAACTAAATCATCTTCTTGTACATGTTCAAAGATGGATAATGATCTTACTGGGCATTTTAAACAGTCCGGTTTTTTGAACTTCATTTTAGCAATATATCATTAATTGATGTAATAGTAAAGTTTACATCAAGTGGATTGAATGAGAATAACATTCACATTTTCTGATTTTTATCAGGTTTTGATGGCAAATTGAACAGATTTTTCCCGAAGTACATCTACTAATTTTGTGATATCAAATGATAAAAACACAAAAAAGTTAACACTATGAATACTCAAGGAAAATTAGTTCTATTTTATTTATTCATTTTTACATTAGTTTCTTTTACTATTGTACTCACTTTAGTCTCACTGTTCTCAGGAGTTGATACCGTTATGTTTATCACATGGGTTTGTGCAGGCTTGGGAATTGGCTTTGTAGGTTTTACAGGTATGTTGGCTGACAAAAGTACAAATGCTCAAAATAAATAGACATTATGCATGATTTAAAAGATAGAGAAGATGTTATTCTCTTGGTGAATACATTTTATGAGAAAGTAAGAGCACATGAAGAATTAGGTCCTTTCTTTGACGAAATAGTTAAAATTAATTGGGACACACATCTTCCAAGAATGTATGACTTTTGGGAAAGCAACTTATTCTTTGTTTCCAAGTACAAAGGAAATCCAGTTGTTGTACATCAAAATGTTGACAAGAAGGGAACCATTGAACAAAAACACTTTGGGTTTTGGTTACAATTATGGTTTAATACCATAGACGAACTATTTGATGGTGAAAATGCTCAACTTTTAAAATCTAGAGCTAGAAATATGTCGCATATGCTTTTCATGAAAATATTCCAGGCTAGAGATTAAATTTTCAAAATATATTTAAGCAAAATGGGTTTCTAGGTCAATTTTTAGAATTCATAAACTATCTTTATAGTAGAATATAGTTTTGAATGAAAAGAAATACGATTTTAAAATTACTTTTAACTAGCAGCATTCTCAGTTGTGGACTACTTCTTTTGTTTGCAGTGTTTTTCAGCTATTACGTTAGTTATAAAAGTGACACCTACATCTTAAACTCAAAAAATCCAGAGATCTCATGTAAAACTGGATTAATGTTAGGAACAAGCAAATTTCTGAGAAATGGATCACCCAATCCTTATTTCAATTTCAGAGTTGATGCTGCTGTACACCTAATAAAGAATAAGAAAGTAGATTTCATTATCGTAAGTGGAGACAATAAGACTGAAGATTACAACGAGCCCAAACAAATGAGAAAAGCGCTCATTGCAGCGGGGGTTGATCCTAAAAAGATAGTGATGGATTATGCAGGATTTAGAACTTTAGACTCAGTAATTAGAGCTAAAGAAGTTTTTGGTCAAGATAAGTTCATCATTATTTCACAAAAATTTCACATTGAAAGAGCCATATTCATTGGTCGAAGCCATGGAATAAATGCTTATGGATATTGTGCCAATGACGTTCCTATCGAAAAAGGATATTACGTCCACATCCGAGAAATATTTGCTCGATTGAAGATGTTCTTAGACCTTTACATTATTCACAAAGAACCAAAGTTCTTAGGCAAGAAAGAAAAAATAGAAGATCAGTAGATGATCTTTTCGAAATAAAAATTAAGGCACCGTATTTTAAAATTCGGTGCCTTAATTTTTATAATTACTATGAACCAAATGCCATAGATTTTAATTCAAAGTTAAATCCTTGAGAGATCAACTCATCGTATTTACCTTCTTCGAAAACATAATAGTAAGCACCTTTCTTAGACACTCCTTTTTGCTTTTCATCTAATTTTTTAAGTAGACCTGTAGCTAAAATTTTCTTTCTAAAGTTACGTTTATCGAATTGTTTTTGGTGAATTGCCTCGTATAATGATTGTAATTCAGGTAAAGTAAATTTCTCTGGAAGTAACTCAAAACCGATAGGTTGGTATCTTGACTTTCTTCTTAGCTTACCCCAAGACATTTGAATCATTGTTTCATGGTCAAACATTAATTTTGGTAAAGCTGTAATTGGGAACCATTGTGCTTGGTTTCTCTCTAACGTTTCTTCGTCTTGAGATTCAACCTTAATTAAAGCGTAGTACACTAATGAAATTACACGCGCCTCAGGGTCACGGTCAACCTCACCAAATGTACTTAACTGGTCCATATAAATTCTATCTAAACCTGTTTGTTTTTTTAATACACGTTCTGCTGCATAATCTAAAGATTCTCCAAAGTGAAGAAAACCTGTTGCTAAACCCCATGCCCCTTTGTAAGGATCCACTTTACGTCTAGTCAATAATACTTTTAATTCTCCTTGTTCGTATCCAAAAATTACACAATCTATTGCTAAAAGTGGCTTATAGGCACTGTTATAATATTCGTTCATATGTTATATATTCTTTAGCAGAAATTCTATTTCTGTAATGTTTATTCACTACCTAAACTGTGTAGTATTTTTATGATTTTTCGTTTTCTAAATGTAAATATAAAATTTTCCTTGAATATAACAGTTATACTTACGTCTTATTCACTCAAATCTAATTACTAAAAAGATTCTATTAATTTTTATTTACATTTACATTATGATTTGAGAAAATTAGTTATTTTCATAAGATCAAGCTTCTTAAAAATTGAATCAACTATGACAAAACAAGCCTACATATTTCTCCTAAGCTGTTTGACTTTATACTTTTTTCCATCAAGCGTACAAGCTGATAAACTAAATGACAAAATTGACAACTTTATTGGCATCAGTCAAAAATATGCTGATGACGGTGAATACAAAAAAGCCCTTGAATGGAACTCTAAGGCATTAAATCTGGCTAAAAAAAGAGATTCCGCACTTATAGATGTACTTTATTACAGAGCACATTATCAGTTAGCTTTAACACAATTTAAAGATTTTGAAGAGTCTACTGCTCAATTTCTAGAGATTGCTCAGAAAAGAAGAAATGGAAATTTCGGGTACGTATATTCACTGCTTCTTGCAGCTGATTTGTACTTGGATTACAGTGATATAGTCACTGCAAAAAACTTATTTGAAACCGCAGAAAAGGTCTCAGAAAAAGATCAAAATGTTAAAAAATTAGCAGAAAGAGGTAAAGACTTTAACTTAATTTACAATAAAGTAAGAGCGAATATCTACCTAGAACAAGGTGTTTATGACAGCGCTCAGTTCTTTATGGCCAAGTATCAGGAATATTGTAAAGAATTTGCGACTTCTGAAAGCCAAAATATCTATCATACCAGAAGTAACAAACACTCTGAACACACCTATACTTTTAGAGAAAAGAAACGTCTTGAAAGACAATTTGCTCAATCTTTAACATTAGAAGGAAAGCTATATCGCCTCATGGGGGATTATGTTATGGCCGATTCTATATTGATCAATGCTGAAAGATGGATTGATACTAACATTAGAAAAGATGACGAGAGCTACATTGCCAACTACCATGAAAGAACTTTAAATCTTATTGAAAGTAGAATTGATCCATTAACTCCTAAGAAAATGCTCGAGAAAAACATTTATAGAGCAGAAAGAGTATTAGGGATCAGCCATAAATTATACTTCAAAATTCAAGAAGACCTAGTAGATTACTATGCATGGCAAAGATTCCACTTCAAAGGGGATAAAACGCAATGGGAGTTTGATACAAACACTTCTTTATACTTTGGTAAAAATAGCTTGGAACAAGCAAAGTCAAACCGACTTATTGCCAAGGATGAATACTTGAAAGGTAACTTTGACAAATCGCTACGTATTATTAAAGATACTTATCAAGAGGGTAACTTACCTGAAAATCACAAAGAGTATATCCTTACAAATGAACTCCTTTATAAAGTTGCCTTAGCTGTTGAAAATGAAGTATTGGCTGAGCAAGCTTTACAAGAATATATCAATACTACCGAAAAAGTAATCGGGAAAGAATCACTTGCTTTTCATATCGCTAAAGTAGAAGAAGCAACATTCCTAACGCTACATTCTAATAATTTCCAAAGAGCAGACAGCTTATTTGCTTACCACTTACCTATTATAGAGGAAAGATTAAGCCCTCATCACTACAAAAGGTTAGAGGCTGAAAAAGAAAGAGCAAATTACTTTGCTTTAATGGGTGATACTAAAAAAGCTGCAGTGTTAAGTGCTAGTATCAAAAAAGCATATGCTGATTATTATGGTACAGACCACTTGGAATATGCAGCCGGATTACAAAGTACTGCATCATATGCTATCGACTTAGGAGAATATACTGATGCAGATAGACAAATTGCAGAGTTATTGAACTTATATGAGAACCACTCTTATAGAAAAGGAACTCAAAATACAACTCATGCTATTGTTTTAGAAACTGCAGCAAGGTTCCAGGCGATCACTGGTCAGTACGATGAAGCCACACAAAATTTATCGAAGGCCAATCGTTTATCTAAAAACTCTCCTGGTAAGATTGCATCTTCTCAGTTTGCAGACACCCATGCATTTGTCTACCTAAAGAAAGAATATTTCTCAGATGCAGAAAATATTATCAATAAATCTATTGAACACAGAAAAGCTAGGTTTGGAGATGAAAGTAGATTATTGATTGTACCTTATACTCAATTAGCAAGACTCTCTTATTTAAAGGGTGATTATATAGCAGCTGATTCTATTGGTAGAAATGCTTACAACATTAGTGTTAAGACTTTTGGTGAAGGAGCAAAACAAAGTATTGATCCTTTAGAAGTTCAATCTGAGATTGCTGTTGCAATGGGTAACTATGAATTGGCCCAAGAATATACACAAAAGCAAATTGAGCAAAGTAAAAAAATCTATGGCGAACGCCATACAGAAGTAGCAAAAGGTTATACGCAATTAGCCTTAATTGGTCTTTATTTAGGGTACCCTGCCGAGGATGTGATGCACCTTTTTAAGGATGCTGTTAATATTATCGCAGTTCAACTTGGGAAAGACAATCCTGTTTTCGCCATCACACTGAAAAACTTGGCTCTTGCTAAACTTCAAGTACATGAATACGCAGAAGCAGAAGATTTACTAAAACAAGCTGATGCTATTTGGGTAGACAAATTGAAGACTGAAAATAACACCAACTCTGCTGAGATTACTTCATTGTTAGGTGATCTTGAAATGAAAAGAGAGTTCTATCATCAAGCAGAAGGTTATTATGAACGATCACAAAAAATTTACAGCCGTTTATTTACTAAAGACCACCCGTTATATGTAAAATCTACTTTAAAGAGAAGTCAAGCATATTATGCAATGGGAGAATACAGTAAAGCAAATAAATATGCTAAAAAGGCTTTAGCTCAAAATGAAATATTCATCAACGAATACTTCCCTACTTTAAGTGCTAAGGAAAAATCTAAATACTGGCAATCGATCCAAAAGGACTATAGCTTCTTCTATACACTCGCTACAAAATACAATAAGAAAAAGCAGTATGGCGATATGTATAACTATGCATTAGCAACAAAGCCACTTTTATTGAGTTCTTCAGTAAAAATTAGAAATCAGATTATGAATAGTGGTGATTCATTACTTATCAAAGATTTTGAAAATTGGGTTAAGAAGAAAGAAATTCTGACAAAGGTATTTGCCATGTCAGTTGAACAAAGAACTGAAGAAGGAGTAAACGTTAAAACACTAGAGAAAGAAATCAATACTTTAGAAAAAGAATTGAGTGAAAGGTCTAGTGTATTTAATGACCTTGGAAAGAAAGAATACAAATGGAAGGACATCCAAAAAGGATTGAAAGAAGGAGAAGCAGCTATAGAAATTATTCGTTTCAGAGCATTTACTAATGTATACACAGATTCTATCTGTTATGCTGCTTTAATTCTAACTCCTGAAACTAAGTCTGCTCCTATTGTTAAGCTTATTCCAAATGGTACTCTATTGGAATCTGAAGGTTTAGGTTATTATAAGAGTAACTTAATATTCAGTTTCCCTGATGATGAATCGTACAACACGTACTGGAAACCAATTTATGAAGTGATTGGTGAAGGTACTACAGTATATTTCTCTGCTGATGGAGTTTATAACCAAATTAACTTAGAATCGATTCCTGTAGATTTAGACAAAGGAACTTATGTTATCGATCAGAACCACATCGTACTTACAAGTTCTACCACTGAGGTACTTACTAAAGGAGGAACTAAACAAGACAATATGAATGTGTCGTTATTTGGCAACCCTGTCTTCTATAAAGATTTAAAGCCTGAGCAATACAATAAGTACACAATGAGGCCAATTACTCAGCTTCCTGGTACTTATCAAGAAATCATTGCCTTGGATAAACTATTATCTTCAGAAGATCATACAAATGATGCGGTTTATTTACATAAAGATGCTACCGAAACAGCTGTAAAGAACCTACAGTCACCTAGAGTATTCCATATTGCTACTCACGGTTTCTTCCTAGATGATATTGAAAACGATGAAACAAAGTCAATTTTCAATACTCAAGAAAACATCAACCCACTTTTACGTTCTGGACTATTACTTACCAATGCAGGTGATTTAATGGAGTCTGATAATGTTTATGCTTTCAATAAAGAAGAAGGTGTATTAACGGCTTACGAAGCCATGAACCTCAACTTTGATAACACAGAACTTGTTGTATTGTCTGCATGTGAAACAGGTAAAGGTGATAACAAGGTAGGTGAAGGAGTATATGGTTTACAGCGATCATTCCTTGTAGCTGGTGCCGATAATATTATCATGAGTTTATTTGAAGTATCAGATGAAGCGACACAAAAGCTTATGACTAACTTCTATCATCTATGGTTAAAAGAAGGAAAGAACAAAAGAGAAGCCTTCTCATTAGCCAAGAAGCAATTAAGGGAAGAATATCCTGAACCAAAATACTGGGGTGCATTTATCATGATTGGTAAAATCTAGATCCACTTCAACTCAAAAAAAGGCCTATTGATATCAGTGATCAATAGGCCTTTTTTATCATATCCTAAAAATGGTGTTATAATTCAAACCATAATTTAAATTTTCGTTACTATACCTTTGTTTGATTAAATATCTCTCAAATTATTGGTCAAATAATTTAAATTATCAGAAAATACTCCTAGTTTTGAACAAACATTAGTGTTTCAAGAAGATTATTTAATCAACCAATAACATGGCTTCACTAACAAAGAAAGAATTAAAGAAGAAGTACCAAGAGTACAAAGAGCAAGGACTTGCATTAGACATGACTAGAGGCAAGCCAGGTGCTGAACAATTAGATCTATCACTGCCTATGCTTGATCTTGTAACATCAAAAGATTACAAGACAGTAGCTGGTGCTGATACTCGTAATTATGGAGGCCTAGATGGTATTCCTGAAATGAAAGCCATTTTCAAGGATTTTCTTGAAGTATCTTCTACTGATGAAATTATCGTTGGAGGTAACTCATCACTGACATTAATGCATGATACTATTTCTCATGCGATTACTCATGGCTTCCCAGAAAGCAAAAAACCTTGGGGACAACAATCAAAAGTTAAGTTCCTTTGTCCTTCTCCAGGTTATGACCGTCACTTCTCTATCTGTGAGCACTTCGGTATCGAAATGATTACAGTACCAATGACTGAGAAAGGTCCTGACATGGATGTTGTAGAAAAATTGGTTGCTGAAGATAAAAGTATCAAAGGTATTTGGGTAGTACCTAAATATTCTAACCCTACAGGATTTACTTGTTCTAAAAAGACAGTGAAGCGTTTAGCAACTATGGAAACTGCTGCTAAAGACTTCCGTATCATGTGGGACAACGCTTATACAGTTCATCACTTATCGAAAGACCAAGATGAATTAGCTAACATTTTTGACGCTTGTAAAGAAGCTGGAACAGAAAATAGAGTGTTGATCTACGGATCATTCTCTAAGATCTCTTTTGCAGGTGCAGGTGTTGCTGCTATGGGTGCATCTTTAGAAAACGTCAATTGGATGAAAGGGCATTTATCAATGTCTACAATTGGTCCAGATAAATTAAATCAATTACGTCATACTCGTTTCTTCAAAGATTTCAAAGGTGTTGAAAAACACATGAAGAAACATGCTAAGATCATCGCTCCTAAGTTTGAAGCGGTAATTGAGATTCTTGAAAAAGAATTAGGTGGTAAAGACATCGCTACTTGGACACAACCAAAAGGTGGTTACTTTATTAGTTTGGATGTTCCTAAAGGATGTGCAAAAGAAGTAGTAAAATTAGCTGCTGAGGCTGGCGTTAAATTAACTGCAGCTGGAGCAACATTCCCTTACAAGAATGATCCAAAAGATGAAAATATCCGTATTGCACCAACTTTACCTTCAATGGGTGAGATTAAATTAGCAATGAGAGTTCTTTGTGTTTGTGTACAATTAGCTGCTGCTAAATAGTCACAAATTAGCTTACAGATAAAAAGGTCAATCATATTCTTTTATGATTGGCCTTTTCGTTTTTTAAAAAGCTTTATTTCTTAAATTGGTGATCTAATTTCACTTGATAATCCTTAAGATCGTCTTCAATTTTTGGATCTTTCAAAACATCATAAAAATGGAAAGAAAAAGCATTTTCTAAGCCGATAAACAAATTCATCTTATGGAATCCAAACATTACTCCATTATCTACATTTGTTTGTTGAAAGATTTCTCCTTCTGTTGTGAAGGCTTCTTCAGGAGCATTCCATGTTGTTGTTAGAATATATTTCTTCCCTTTTAATAATCCTCCTGTACCATAATTTAATTTAGGAGCAGTTCTATGTCTGCCATCACTTGCGTAGATCTTACCAGACCCTGAAGTTAGCACCTCATCCAAATATTTTTTAAAGCCAAATGGCAAAGAGAACCACCATATTGGTGTATGGTAGATAATTATATCTGCCCAAACCATTTTTGATATTTCAT